>MGME01000010.1 GCA_001796315.1 Chlamydiae bacterium RIFCSPLOWO2_12_FULL_49_12 | reverse complement strand
TTTTCAATCAGCCCCTGGATAGAGGAACTGTTGGGTTGCACCTGCCATCCCCCAAAAGGAGTTCCGTCATAGCTGATGAGCAATCGATATTTTTGCATTTTCCTGCAAAGAAAAAGGCCATCATACGTGAAAAGCAACTCTCATTCAAGTCGAGATATACGTAAGCGGGACAGCAAGACAAGAGAGGATGGAGAGTAAGACTCCATCCTCTAGTTTGAAAACAATTAACTTAAGTGTTTTTGATTGATGATCTTGGTCATCTCAAACATGCTAACTTGTTTTTTAGACCCAAAAACCTTGGCGAGTTTGTCATCCGGGACGATGTTGCGGCGATTTTTAGGATTTTGCAATTTTTTAGACTTGATGTAGGCCCAGATTTTTTTTGTCACTTCTGTGCGCGGCATAGGACCTCTTCCGATGACTTCAGCAAGATCCTCGCTGATCTTCATGGGTTGCATAAATTTGGTTGGTGGTTTTTTTGCCATGAGCTTTTCTCCTTTCAGTGTTCTTCTCTCACAGTTTGCCCCCCTTCCCTCTGGAGGGGAGGTCATTACTATACAAAATCAATTTGTAGCTCTCTAGAGGTATTCGTGTCAAAAAAAATCAGCTTTTTGTTCAATTTTTCTTCCGAGGAGGGCCCGAGAGGAACTTCTTGTCAAAATAGGAAAAGAGATGGCAAATTAAACCCACTTGCGGTGAAAAAATAAGCTCTATGGTTTTGATTTTTCAAAAAGAGAGTGAAGCTCCCTCCGTTGACCGGCTGGCTCCTCTTGTGCGCCAACTGTGTGGGGCGCGCAGGGTTCAAGAGAAGGCGGCGCTTTTGAGTCGGTTTTCTCAAGTGCAAAAAAGCTTTCAAGAGTTTTTAAACACTCTCTTCTTTCCAAAGACATTCAGGATAGAAGAAGAGGTCATCTTGAAGGCCCTGATTGCTTTAGGACAACAGGAGGTCTTGAGGATCTATGGAAAAAATGAAGAGAGATTGAGCCTCCTCTTTGAGACCCTTTCTCCCGTCGATGCTTTTTATGAAGAACTGGGCGGGCTTGTGGGCTATCACTTTAAGATGCTGACTCTTCTGTCGAAAAAAGAGGAACAAGGATGCGAAAAACAGTCTTTAAACCCCTTCGAGCGACGCCTTTCTCCTCCGCTTTGGCAGCTTACCGAAAAGAATCTAATGATTCGAAAAGCGATCCTGGAAGGAATTTTGCGCCTGCCTGAAATAGGAGAGATTTACCCGTTGGGAGGGGCGGGCGACCGCCTCTCTCTTATCGATGATGAGACAAAAGAACCGCTCCCGGCAGCGGTATTGCCCTTTTTAGGAAAGACGCTTTTGCAAGGGCTTATCGAAGATGTCCAGGCCAGAGAATATCTCTACTTCAAACTCAGAGGGCGCAAGATCATTACAAATATTGCCATCATGACCTCTCATGAAAAACAGAACCATCGCCGGATCCTGGAGCTTTTTGAACGGGCTGGATGGTTTGGCCGCCCCAAGGAGAGCTTTTTCTTTTTTTCCCAGCCCCTTGTTCCCGTTATCAATACCGAGGGAAAATGGTGTTTTGAGGAAAATGAGCGGCTCTTTCTGAAACCGGGTGGGCATGGAGTTCTCTGGAAGCTTGCACAGCAGCAAGGGGTTTTTGACTGGTTTCAAAAAAAAGGAGTGCAAAAAGCTCTTGTCCGCCAGGTCAACAATCCCGTTGCAGGCTGTGATTACGGGCTTCTTGCGTTGGCAGGGATAGGATTGAGCAGGAATAAAACTTTTGGATCGGCCGCCTGTCCGCGCTTGGTGGGATCTCAGGAAGGGACCTCTGTGGTAAGAGAGCGCATCCGCAAAGGAGGGTTTTCCTATTCCCTTGCGCCGATTGAGTACTGCGTCTTTAAGGAGCATGGAGTGATAGATGAGAGCGAAGAAGAAGGAGGCGTCTACTCGAAATATCCTTCAAACACAAACATTCTCTTTGTCGATCTGCCCGCCATTCGTAGGGCAATCAATAAAAGTCCCATTCCTGGAATGCTCGTCAATCCTAAAAGGGCGGTCTATTTTGATGGCGATGGTCAAAAAAGAGAAGGGCGGATTGCCCGTCTCGAATGCACCATGCAAAACATCTCGGAGCAGATGGAAAGCACCTTTTCCGGGAGATTGGAGGGCAGTTCTTTAACAGAGATGAGCTCTTTTCTTACTTACAATCAGCGTCGTAAAACGATCTCCTGCACAAAGAGAAAATATGGAGGAGACGGTCTCTTTTTAGAGACGCCGGAAGGGGCGTTTTTGGACGTTTTAAATAATGCCTATGAACTTTTAACGCGCTGCAACTGTAAGGTCCCGAAGCCCCGTTCTCCCAAGCTGTTTTTTGAAAGAGGCCCCTCTTTTCTCTTTTTCTATCTGAGCGCTTTGGGCCCTCTTTTTTCCATCATTGCTCAGAAGTTGAAAGGAGGAAAGCTTTTATGGGGCAGTGAGCTGGACTTGCACATTGCCGATGTGGAGTTGGAAAATGTGACGATAAAGGGAAGCGTTTTGCTGCATGCGGAAGACGAAAACAAAGGAGCTGCGCAGCTAAGCAATGCGATGTTTGTCAATGAGGGAATAGATTTCCGCGCTCCCAATCTCTATTGGAAAAAAGAGATTCAATATAAAGAGCGCTTTGAGATTATCCTGGAAGGAGCAGGTTTTTTTGTTGCGGAAGATGTGCACTTTCGCGGAGGAGGAAGGATTATTGTGCCCGATGGGATGCGTCTCATTGCCCAAGAGAAAAGAGGAGAGCTCTTTTTTATTAAAGAAAAAAGAGATCCTTTTTCGGGAAATTGGCATTATACCTTTACGGATCACGCAAAGATTGAACTCTCAAAGCTCACAAAGTCATAAAAAAAGCGAGCTTAAAAAAACTCGCTTTTTATGCAATTTACAGTCTCAGCACAACATGCTTCATCTTTTTTCTTCGCCAGAAACAGGAAGAGCTTTGCATGCTTTGATTATCACGTGGCGACAGGTTGCTCTACGTTTGGTTTGTTGTTGAAGTAGGAACGAAAAAGAGCGACTGCGAAACCTGTCAGCGCCAAACCGCAGACACTGCCAATGGCAATCGTAGGATGGCTGCTCAGGTATGAGAAGCAGCATGGAAACCAATTTTTCGCAAAGTGTGCAGTAGCAAGGGCAGCTTTGGACAGCGACGTTGACATGCTGCTAGCATATTGACCTAGGGTTTGCCAGACACTCCCAATTGCTGCGACATTAAAATTCATAGTGACCTCCTAAGTAAAGTTCCGTTGTAAAACTTGGGTTTTCCCATTTAAGTTTTGCGCAATTATAACAGACCTTCGATTCTTGTAAAGAGGTTGTTAAGCATTTTTTAAGAATTCGAGAAAGGCTTGAGGAGCATGCCTCAGGTGGTTTTTTTTCTTATTGAGCACAAAAATGCTATGACAGACGTTCGTTTCGAACGTTTGTCACACCCCAGGAGACAAGGAGCTTGGTTCGAATTGACTTTTTGCTCTTCTCTCCTCTATTCTCTAAGAATGGACGAAAAGATCAAAGCATTGATTCAGCGCTTAAAAGAGATGGAGCGAGTTCTTCGCCTCGATGCAAAGAGAGCTGAGATCCTTCTTCTGGACAAAAAGATGGAAGATCCTCTTTTTTGGGAAGATAAGAGCATTGCCCAGAAAGTCATTGCTGCTTCCAATGAGCTCAAGGCTTGGGTAGTGCCTTTAGATGAGCTTTTTCGACGCCTGGAGAGTGTCCAAGCGCTCTTTCCCGAAGCAAAAGAGAGCGGAGATGAACCTTTTCTCAATGAACTCTTGTTGGAGCTTGAAGGGATCGACTCGGTCTTAAGCGAGTTGGAAGTGAAAAAGATGCTCTCGGGAGAGCTTGATCGGTTGAACTGCTATTTAAGCATCAATGCCGGTGCAGGAGGGACGGAGGCTTGCGACTGGGCAGAGATGCTCTTAAGGATGTATCAGAGATGGGCGACCAAGAAAGGATGGAGGGTCGAGACGCTTGATTGTGTTGAGGGAGAAGTGGCCGGCATTAAGAGTATTACTCTAAAACTTTCTGCCCCTTTTGCCTATGGATACACGAAGGCGGAAAAAGGAGTGCATCGTCTTGTGCGCATCTCGCCCTTTGACAGCAATGCGAAAAGACATACAAGCTTTGCTTCCGTCGATGTCATCCCTGAAATTGAAGAGAGCCTCAAAATTGAGATTCGACCCGATCAAATCCGCATTGATACCTACCGTTCTTCCGGAGCGGGAGGCCAGCATGTCAACGTGACCGATTCCGCCGTTCGCATCACACACTTGGAGACGGGGATTACGGTAGCTTGCCAGGCTGAGCGCTCCCAACTGCAGAACAAGGAGACCTGTTTGAAGCTTCTGAAAGCAAAGCTCTATGAGTTGGAACTCAAGAAGAAAGAAGATAAGCTTAAAGAGCTTGGAGGGGAAAAGAAAGAGATTGCCTGGGGAAGTCAGATCCGTAACTATGTCTTCCAGCCCTATACTCTGGTAAAAGATACGCGAACGGGACATGAAGTAGGAAATATTCAGGCAGTGATGGATGGCGCAATTGATGGCTTTATCTTTGCTTACTTGAAGGAATTCGGGTGATGGAAGCCCTGGACGTCTCTTCTTCGAATTTCGATATCCGCTATTCAGAGATAGAGGATACGCCCTATCTTAAGAAGTGGTTTTCCCAAGACGAGATCTTGCAGTGGATGCCCTTCTCCGATAGAGAGGAGGGCGAGCTTGCGCTCAAAATCTGGACGGGGTTTTTCCGCTACAACGCCTGTCTTACTGCAACCTTTGAAAAAATACCCTGCGGGATGGGAATTCTCTATTTAATGCCTTATCGCAAGGTTGCCCACCACTGCCTTTTCCAACTTGTCGTTCCTCCTTCCTTTCAGAAGAGAGGGGTTGGCAGCTCTTTAATCAAAAATCTAAAGCACTTGGCAAAGAATTATTTTCAACTGGAGTGGATGCAGATGGAAGTGGTAGAGGCAAATCCTGTCCTTCCCATCTTAAAAAAAGAGAGGTTTTACGAATTTGCGCGCCAGGAGAAGTTTTTTAAATACGAGGGCTCATATGCCGCAAGACTTTTATGGGAGTGTGATTTGAAAGATGCAAGAAAAGAGTGAGCTGACGATACGTCCGGCAGAGATGGAAGATGCTTCCTCTCTTGCTGAATGGCTGAATGATGAAAAGATTTTGAGATGGTTTCCCATGACGAGCGAACCACGCGAATTGGATGACTCGGTACGTATCTGGATTAGTTATGCGCGCATGGGTGCCGGATTGACTGCCCTGTGGGAAGGCAAGCCGTGCGGCATGGCGAATCTCTACATTCAAATTTACAAAAAACTGAAACATCAATGCCTCTTTTCTATCATTGTCAAAGAATCGATGCGGGGCAAAGGGATAGGACGGCGGCTTTTGAAAGAGATAGAAGAACTTGCGAAAGAGATGTTTCAGATTGAGATCCTCCACCTTGAGGTCTATGAAGGAAACCCCGCCATTCACCTCTACGAAAGGGCAGGATTTAAGCGGTATGGGATTGAGAAGCACTTCATCAAGGAAAAGGAGGGGCAGTACCGTGCAAAGATCATGATGCAAAAAGAGCTGTGAAAACAAGAACCATCAGAATCTTCCCTCTGGGAACCACCTACAATCTGCTTGAGATCTTCGACTCTCTCAATCAAAGCTATTTTAAGGGAGAGCTTTGCCTTCCCATTACCTGGTTTGGCAATCCCTTGAGAGAAGCAAAGCGCAAACGGACGCTCGGCTCTTTTCACTACAGAACTCAGCTTATTCGGATCCACCGTCTTCTCGATCATCCCCATTTTCCTCCTTACTTTATCTCCTATATCGTCTATCATGAGATGCTCCATAGCCTCTTTCCTCCCTTAAAAAGGGGAGCCAGGGGCCGAAGGATCCACCATTCGGCTTTCCGAGAAAAAGAGCGAGAGTATCAAGACTATATGTTGGCAAAAGAGTGGGAAAAGAGACACCGTACTTTCGGATTGCATTATGGCCGGACACAGTAAGTGGGCGAATATCAAACATCAAAAGAGCCGCTCGGATGCTCTGAAGGGAAAGAT
This sequence comes from Chlamydiae bacterium RIFCSPLOWO2_12_FULL_49_12, assembly GCA_001796315.1. Taxonomy (GTDB): domain Bacteria; phylum Chlamydiota; class Chlamydiia; order Chlamydiales; family Rhabdochlamydiaceae; genus 2-02-FULL-49-12. Next base: position 54,317 of record MGME01000010.1, on the reverse strand, counting down.
TTTTTCGCGTTTCGCCAAAGAGATCATTAGCTCAGTTAAACAAGGAGGCCCCGATCCTAAGTCCAATCCCCGCTTACGCCTGGCGATTCAAAAAGCGCGCGCTGCAAATATGCCCTCGGACAATATCGAGCGCAATATCAAAAAGGCTGGAAGAGAGGATCAGTCCGACTACTTTCCCGTGACGTATGAACTCTATGGATATGGAGGAGTGGGAATCATCGTTGATGCGTTAACCGACAATAAAAACCGCATTGCCTCAGAGATGCGCATAGCCACTCATAAAAGAGGGGGAACGCTCGCCTCTCCGGGCTCGGTGGCTTTCAATTTTGATCTTAAAGGCGTCATCCAGGTCTTAAAAAAGGGAGTCGATGAAGAGGCCCTCTTTCTTGCCGTCAGCGAATCCGGTGCGGATGATTTTGAAGCATCGGAAGAGCTCTATTACATCACAACCCCGCCCGATCTTCTCTATCAAGTGAAAGAGAAAATTGAAAAGTTGGGGCTCGCTTGCGAAGGAGCTTCCCTTCAGAGAATTCCCAAGATCAGCATTGCGTGTAGCGAGGAGGATCAAAAGGCAAACCTCTCTCTTGCGGAATGGCTGGAAGATTTAGACGATGTCGATGCAGTCTATCACAACATGCTCTCTTCAGAAGATCAAGAGCTACGAGACTGAGTCAACTTCTAAATAAAAGATTTATTTTTATCCGCTGGCGGAATAGGTGTCCATACGGGGAAAATCCGTTTGGATGCTCTCTTTCATGATATTAAAATAGAGACAGATGAGGTTGAAAAAAAGGATGGACCCCGCCTCTTTGAATCCGGGAGAGATCTTTCGAGAAAATTGAAAGCACTGCTCGGCAAGATCGTGATCGGAAGCAAAGCAGCCTATCGTATAACCGGCAGCCCAGAGCACAGATCGCACTGCGATCTCGACAAGACAAATGAGCGAGAGGAGGGCAAAGCTTGCTTCCGCCGCTCCTTTGACGACAAAGGAACGGGAGGCGGAGAAAAAGGGATTTTCGATCTCGATTCCCTCCAGGTAGTCACGGCACATAATGGTGGGAGCTGTAAGCATGGTCGAGAGGGCATTTGGAAAATGATGGTTTTCTGATGTCATAGAAGAGAGTCATTTCACTGCGCGCAGCATAAATTTTCAAGCATAAAAAAAATAAGCAACTTCTCATAAAGTTGAGGTAAACATTTCGTGGGGAGACCAAGGAGTCGAAAAGTTTGTGAGAAGTCCATAGCCAAAGCGCTATGGACGACGAACAAAATTTTCGAATCCGACGGTCGCAGCCCGAAATGTTACCTCAACGTTATGAAGATGTTGCAAAAATAATGCCAAGTCGCTTTTCACCAGCGCCAAAATATACCCAAGAAATTGAAGTTGTTTGGGTATAGCTCGACTTTGTACGTTTTTTCATTAAGATGTTGATTATAAGTAATTTGAGTTGTTTTACCCCTTGACAGCCCTCTTTACAAGAAATATAAAATAGTGTTAATATTTAACTCGACACTTAAGAAAAGTAGAGTCTATGCATGCAGTAATAAATTATTTAACTTCTCCCGTTTCCTCTGTACCGAAACAGCTTGACGTTAGCCCTCTGATCAATGCTCACGCCTTGTTGAAAAGAGCGCATCTTTTGAGCGAAAAGTCATCTTTTCTTTCACGCCATCTTGGATCCGGGGCCTATGCATTGGGGGCAGTTGTCTCTTCGATTGTCAATGCAGTTTATTATCCCTTTGCCGGACTGGCGCATTTCGCTTACCTTGCCTCTCATAGGGAGGGGACAAGAGCTCTCTGTACTCTTCTCAGTCATTGCAAAGAGAGCTTGAAATCCCTTGCTTTTTCGGTTATGGGAGCGGTCGTGGTCCCTTTAGGTCTTTTGGTCCCCCGGATCTACGCCTCTTTCTCCCCCTGGGTTCCCTATCCAAAAAAAGAGGTTATTCTCGACAACGAGCAGATAGTTTTGGATCCTTTCCTAAATAACCATAGTGAGGAAAGTCTTGAGGAGGTCAAAGAGACCATTAAAAAAGATCTCCTTCGTTCCCACTTCACATTGAATGGCAAAGCTGTCCAAAAAACTCCGGGTGAAGAAGATCCCGTCTATGCAGCCCGATTTTTAGAAGAACTTGAGGCTGTAGCAACAAGACACAGCATTGACGAGAATAACCAAAAGGAGCTTTACTCCTTCTGCAATCAGAACGTGTTGCTTACCCCGCGTTGGAACATTTTAGTTAGCCTTGCGGAAAGGAATGAATTCTTCCCGTGTCAAAATAGTGATTTTCCAGTCCAATTCCATATAGCGATCCAGGGAAAGGAATGCAGTATCGAGGGAAGAGCAGGCATAAAAATAGTGACGAGTGAGAATCCTGAACACCGCTGTTATGACTTGGAGTTTTCCGTCAGGCTGGAGTTTGTAAAAAGAACCGCTGAATACTTCATCTCTTCTCCTTATCTTCTTCATCCAGGCGTAAAACGCCTGGCGTCTTCTCTTGGCGGCTTATTCCAAAGAGTGTTTTCAAGCAACCGGATTGCTCCGGCGGAAGGCTCTCCTTGATTTTTTCTTCTTAGTCGGAGTTTAACTCGAACTTTACAACTTTTTGGACCCGCCTGCCTCGTCTATTTGCTCTCGGACGTTCGACCTACGGTCGAACTGGGAGATTCTTTAAACCGGGAAGGGGTTTTTAACCCCTTCCTGGTTTAAATAACTCCCCAGAGAGCAAATATCTCGAGGCCTTCGGGCCCAAAAAGTTGCAAAGTCGAGTTTAAAGGTTTTTCTCTTTTCCTGCGGTGTAGGTTCTCTTTTCGTTGAGTTCTTTTTTGGTTAAGGAGCGGTAATGAAAGAGGGTCTCTTTAGCAGGAGCGCCCTCCATCAGGACGGCTAAGCGGCCGCCATTGTGACGGGAGAGGTGTTTGCGGGCGAAGGAATGGAGCTCTTCATAGGAGAGCTCTTTAAGACCCTCCAGTCGTTTTTTTCTAAAGGAAAAATCGCCTTCATGCTCGAAAGCAAGGGTGTGGAGGAGAGTGGTCATCGAAGAGAGATTTTCCGGAGCCATTTCGAGAGAGGCGGCGAGGGCTTCTTTGAGCGCCCGAAAGCGCTCGGGGGCAAGATTTGCTTCAAAATTGCGTAAAAACTCTTCTAAAAAGAGCTCAAAACGAAAGAGAAGCTCGGTGGGAGTATGGGTGCTGGATTGAACGGCAAAACATTGAAAGATATGGTGTTCGATCTCTTTTTTGAAGGCCTTGGCAATATAGGCGGTCTGCTGTTTTGTGCGCAGAGTATCAAAAAAAGCTTCTTGAAGGAGGCTTGCAAGAAGAGACTCTGCTGCATGATTCTCTAACGCAAAAGGTCCGCAATCGATGATGAGTAAAACGCCGCTTCCCTGACGCTCAGTCTTTTGCTCAATAAGCAAAGGTCCCTCCTCTTTAGGGAGGAGCAGAACCTCTCTTTTTTTCTGGTCTGCTAAAAGATAAGGCTTGGCATCGAAGAGGGCTTTGAGTGTTGTAGAGAGCTGCAGCGCCTCGGTTTCTGTCAAATTCCCGAAAATCATTCCTTCTGCGTAGACGGTATCGAAGAGCTCTTTAAAGATGGGAAGAGACTCTTCGAAGGTCAGTGCGCGAAGTGCGACCAGTTTCTCGGCGGATGTCGGGTGAAAATTGGTGAGGAGGCCGGAGGCGAAGTCGAGAGCTTGCATCAGAGGAAGGTTCCTGGACTGGTTTTCATAACAGGTGGCCAGTTCTTCCTTGTAACGGATGAACTGGGGCGAGGAGATAGAGAGGCTCTTCATTTTTTTGAAGAGCTCTTTTAAGATCAAAGGGGCTTTGTCGCTGTAACCGCTGAGTTCTACCTTAAGTGCCATCTGATCGGAAAAGAGCAAAAGGGAGTATCCCGCTTTTTTGAGAAAGAAATTTTGCTGTGAATTTTGATCCTGGAGGGCGAGGATGAAGAGGTCGAGCAGCATCTGCCTCTGGGGAGAGCCGTCAATCTGAGAAGATTTTAAATTGAAAAAGATCCCGCATTCCGGAACTAAATATTTCGTGTCTTGAGCGTAATAGATCTTTCCGTCCTTGCCCGCATAGAGGAGGTGGGGAGCGGAGTGCGAGGGAGCATTTGGAAGAGGGGTTTTGAGAGCGAGGTTCTCCGGAAGATAGGGGTTGGCGTCGGGAAGGCGAATGTGGGGATGAGGATGGATTTCTTGCCAGGAAAGAAGTTTTGTTTTGGGGATTTCGCCGAGAGCATACTCGGCTTCCATCCACTTTTCTTTGGCTGTGGTCGGCTGGCCGGTCAGAGAGGGATCGGCGTGTAGAGTAAAGAGGCAGTTTTGTGGGGTCAACTGCTCGATAAAAAGAGAGAGGGCGGCAGGATTATAGGAGGAGGGGATAGTGCTCTTTTCAGGATAGGTGGAAAGGGATTCGTCGACAATGGAAAAGCCGTGGCGATTGACGAAGGCAAAGGCATTTTCCCGAGATTGATACTGATAGTTTAGGGTTGAGATCTTTTGCATCTCCTGGAAGAGGTTAGGGGAAATGCCTGAGCATTTTAGCCTTGCTATGGCCTGGAAACATCTGGCGATCACGGTATCGATTTGGCTTAAGCCTTGATGTGTGAGCTCGAGAATTAAGGAAAAAAGCATCTCCTTTTTCCCAAGCCGGTTTTGTTCTATCGCAAGATCCTCTACAAGATTTTCCTCTTTCAACTTTTGCAAAAGGCCTCTCTCCCCTCCGTGGGAAAGGGCGTAGGAGATCAAAGAGGGTGCATGAGATTCTTCGTCCAGAACAAAGGAGGAAGGGATTTCCCAGGTCAGCGTGAGGCGTCTTAAATCTTTGATGGGAGAGATGTAGGTGAAATGGCCTCGCTGTTTTGAAGAAGCGAGGGGAAGGTCGATGCGGTTTTTTTCTAAAGGAAAGGAAGGAATCTTTGAAAAGAGGCGGGATGTCAAGGAGATCAGTTGCTCTAAGGGTTGCGGTGAGAGAAGGATGAGGTGCATGACGCGGGCGCTGTAGTGGGATTGATACCACTTTTTCAAAGCCTCTTGCGGAATCCCGGAGAGAGTTTTGGCGTTTCCTGTGGAAAATTTGGCATTCGGATGATCGGGATTTCCACACTCTTTGAAGATCATCCATTCGCGCCAAAGATCATTTTCGATGTTTTTTGCATGCTCCTGGTCGACGGCATGGAGCTCGCGATGAATGCAGGCGGGCGAGAAGAGAGGATCGATAAAGAAATGGGAAAAACGTTCGACGGCTCCTTCAAAAGCGTAGGGTTTAATCGAAAAGAGATAGACGGTGCGATCGGGGGCCGTAAAGGCATTGGCGCTGCCTCCGTGATCTTGAATGTATTGCCAATACTCTCTTTCGTCGGGGAAGGCATGGGTTCCCATGAAAAGCATGTGTTCCAGAAAGTGGGCCATCCCGGGATATTCTTGTGGGTCGTCCCAGGAACCCGCTTCGACGGAGAGCGAAGCTGCAGCTTCTTCGGTTCCGGGATCGGAGACGAGATAGGCCTCTAGACCGTTGTCCAGGCGTAACTTGGCAACTCTTTTCTCGGAAAGAGAAAAATTTAAAAGGGGAAGAGCGGCCCTGTCTTCAATCAGTTCATATCCTTTTTCGGAGGCGAAGAGGGATGAAAAAAAGAGGAAAAATAGAAGAGATTTAATCATGGGTTGTAGCCTTGCAAAGACGTAAATAATCCTGTTTTACCAGATTCCAGATATAATGGGCGCGCGCTTTTCGGAGTTCTCTCTTGGTCAGATCAGAAAGAAGGGGCAGCTGATCCATGGGGATCTCTTTGCCAAAAGCGAGGTGGATCCCCCCTCTTGTCGCCGTCCGGCTCTCTCCTAGTTCTACCTGGATAGTTTGTGGTGGGGGAAGAAGGTGATAGGTAAAAAGAGCGAGGGGGTGGAAATGGGTCGTTGTGCGGGCCCGCTTTGCCATGAGATAAAACATTTCGATGCTCTTCTCATCAAAGGCCGCTATTTCAACTTCTCCCTTGGTATTGAGGCGATCGCGCCCCCCGCTGGGAGCGACGTAGATGCACTTCCCTCCTTCCTGGAGAAGCTTGCGCATTAAGTCCATCGTGCGCTTGTTGTGCTCAAGCTTTTTCAGCCTTTTTTCCGGAGGAGTGTCGATGTAGCGTTTGGAATAGATGCAAAGAAGGTTGCGCCCCATGCTTAAAGGGATGGCTAAAGGATCGGTGATGACGCGTTCTCCTGCGACAAAGATCATCTCTTCTGCAAGCCCAGGGGCGAGCTGTTCCAGAAGAAGGCTGATTGCTTGCGGGTCGGCCTCTGTCTGGTGGTTGGCAAAGAGGATGACATTATCGCCTTTTTTTAACTCCTTGAGGATCTGTTCTAAGTGCTCTCTTCCCAAAACTGATGAGCGCTCCTTGTCGACAAGAGGGCGGAATAACTCGATGCCAAATTGATAATAATCGAAGGGAGAGCGGATGCATTTGTGATAAGGTTTGAAGGAAAAAGGCTTCAAAATGCGCTCTTTGATCAGATAGAGAAAGGTTAAAAAATTCTCTTCCTCTCTGCCGCTTTGAATGCCGTTAGCAGTCAATTCCCGATGAAAGGCAAGGTATAAGTCAAGAAGAATTCCTTTTAGTTTTTTGGTGATCTCTCCTTGCCTGGCGGCAGTTTCTAAGGCGGAGATAAAGGAACGATTAGACGTCGATTTTATGTCCATCGATCGAAGAGTAGAATTCAAAATCGTTTAAGTGAAGCTGGTCGTTTGTTTTGAATTTCAGATGGGCGTGGAGCTGGTCTGACAGATTAAAGAGGAAATCCGTATCTTCCAGACGGAGATAGTGGTCTAAACGGGGATGGGTGATGAGTTCTAATCCATACTGTTCCTGTGTGAGGATCACTTTTTTGATGGCGCGTTCAATCTCAATTGCTACCGTTTCATGAGTCTTGATCTCTCCCTGTCCGGAGCAGTAGGGGCAGGCGGTCAAAAGCGTCTGGTCAAGAGATTCCCGGTGCCTTTGGCGCGTCATTTCAACTAAGCCAAATTCGCTCATTGCTAAAATGGTGCATTTAGCGTCATCTTCTCGCATGGACTCTTTGAGCCGATCGAGGACGCGGCGCTGGTTGCGCCTAAAGCGCATATCGATGAAATCGCAAATGATGAGTCCTCCAATGTTGCGCAAGCGCAGTTGTCTTGCAATCTCTTCGGCAGCCTCTAGGTTGATGTGGACAAGGGCTTCTTCTACGTCTTTTGTGCTCCTTTGCTGCTTGCTTCTCCCTGAGTTGACATCGATGGTGTGCATCGCTTCGGTGCGGTCAAAAAAGAGATAGCCTCCGCTGGGAAGCCAGATCTTCCTTTTGAGCGCCTTATCGATTTCTCTCTCGACATTGAACCGCTCGAACATGGGCGCTTTGTCGCGGTAGTATTCAAGCCTTAAAGGATGCTCTTCGCTGTATTTCTCATGGATCTTTTTACAGTACTGATAGGTTTTGTAGTCATCGATGAGAACGCGGTGCATCTTTTTGTCAACAGCTGTAAGAATAGTGCGTTTGAAGAGGTCGGATTCTTCGTAGAGGCAGGTGGGTATGTGGGCTTTGTGGAACTTTGCAACGATCTCTTGCCAAAATTTGAGAAGGTCATTGGCCTCTTCGATCAAGATCTCGGTGGAAGCATCGATGCTGGCTGTTCTGCAGATGATGCCCATATCGACGGGCATTTCGAAGGCGCGGATCAATTTTTTTAGGCGTTCGCGCGCTTTGGGATCATCGATTTTTCTCGACACTCCCCGATGGGGCGTATTGGGAAGCAAAACAAGGAAGCGTCCGGCAAGAGAGATGTTAGAGGTGAGCCTGGCGCCCTTGGTGCCAATCGGTTCTTTGACAACCTGTACCAAGACGGGTTGATCGACTCTAAGGATCTGGTTAATATCTTCTTCTTTGGGCGCTTGATCGAGTTCTTCCGGAACATCAAAATCAATTTCAAAGTCCATTGAGAAGCGTTCCTGGAATTTCTGGGTATTTTCCAAGATGTCCGAAATGTGAATGAACCCGTTTTCTCCCTCGTTAATGTCGATAAAAGCAGACTGAATATTGTGGAGAATGTTGGTGACGCGCCCCCGATAGATGTTGCCGGCAATCTGCCTCGTTTTCTTCCTTTCGATAATTAAATCGTGCAGAAGGCCATTTTTTAAATGGGCGTAACGGATCTCTTTGGATTCAACATTTAAAAGAATTTCTTGCATCACTCTCCCTAAGGGAATCATTCCATCTGATGTACAATCTTAGAAAAAAAAAGGTTCTTTTACTAGGAAAAAAGTGTTTGACGGATGCGCTGAAGGAAGCGCTGCATGATAAGTTCGTGGGCGGCTTTAACCGTGCTGGCAAGAGAGAGGGTAGAAAACTCTCCGTGGGATTTCATGACGATCCCCTGAACCCCGGAGAGAAGAGCACCCGGATACCGGGAATAGTGGAGATGCTCTTTCAGAGTATTCAATGCGGACTGCAGCTCTCCTTGCGCTCTGATGTCTTGAAGCTCTTGCCGGATCATTTGAGCGATTCCTTCGGCAGTTTTCAAAAAGACATTTCCTGTAAACCCTTCAGTAACAAGAACATCAATTTCCGCCAAGAGAGCGTCTCTTCCTTCGATATTTCCCACAAAGAGAGGAACGGAGGATCGGGCATTGAGCAGCTGCAGCTGCTGGTAGGCTTCGCGCAAAAGCGGGGTCCCCTTTTTCGATTCTGATCCCATATTGAGCAGCCCGACTTTGGGCTCTTTGATCCCGCGACAGCGCTGGTAGGCAATTCCCATGTGGGCAAATTGAACGAGATGGTCAGCTCTGTTGCTGGCATTCGCCCCTACGTCCAGGACGGCGATCTCGCTGAGTTTAGACGGGAGCAGGGCAAGAAGGGCCGGTCTTTCAATGCCGGGGAGCATCTGGAGGGTCATCTTTGCAGAGGCCATCAGCGCGCCCGTATTGCCGAAAGAGATGAAGGCATCGATGGTCCCCTCTTTTAACGCACGAATTCCTACGCACAGGGAGGCCTCTTTTTTGCGACGCACGGCTTGAAGAGGCTCATCGTCCATGGTAATGACTTCTTTGGCGCTGATGTAATGAACGGAGGGCGGCGGGGATTTTTCTGCAAAGGTTTGGTCGGTTCCAAAGAGAAAAAATGTCGTGGGCATGTTTAGAGAGCGGATGAGATCCTGGGCCTCTTCCAAAAGGTGGGAAGGATCGCTATCGCTTCCCATGAGATCGATGCCGATCCGGGGAGGACTCCTCTCTTCTTCTCTACTCTGCCTTTGCATGGATGATGACGCGCCCGGAGTAAAATCCGCAGTGAGGACAGATCCGATGGCTGAGGCGGGGAGTCTGACAGTTGGAACATGCGGAGATATTTCTGGGTCTTTTTGCATGGTGAGAACGTTTCGAATTTTTTCTTGCATTCGATAAGCGGTTGCGTGGGACTGCCATAGTGATCACTCCTTAAAAGATGAAAGAGATTATACGGGAGGGAAAGATTCCCGGCAAGAGGTGAGCGGTTCAGCTTCATCCCTCGTTCATGCAGAGTCTGATCTATTTTTCGGTTTTTTTAGTAAGGTTTAAGAGGGCCGAGCAGGCCTCCTTGCCTGCGTCCTTGTCAGTGAGAAGTTCTCGCATACGTAAACACTCTTTGAGACAGAGCGCCCTCTCTGCGCTTCTTTTGAGCAAAGAGGCGGCTTTTTCAAAGAGGACAGCGACAGTAAAGTAAGGGCCTATAAGCTCGGGAAAGATCTCTTTTTCAGCTAAAATATTGACTAAACAGTAGAAGGGAAGAGAGATGCGAAAAAGTTTTTTTGCAATGAAGAGATCTAAAAGCGAGAGGCCGTAGGTGACAACCGTGGGGACGCCGTGGAGGGCGAGTTCAAGCGTGACTGTGCCGGAGGTCGCTAAGGCCAAATGGCAGGAGTCCATGAGGTCATAGGTTTGAAGTTCTGGAACGAATCGGGGTTCTATCCCGATCTCTTGACAGCTCTTTTGCATGTTGGGCAAAAAGCGCTCCGATGCAACGGAGAGGGCCACTTGCAAATGGGGATCCAAGGTAAGCAGACGCTTTGCTGCCATGAGCTGTTTTTTTAGGTTTCTGTCGATCTCTTTTTTGCGGCTTCCGGGAAAGATGCCGAGAAGGCGCTTATCCTCATTCGCTTTGATGCGATCGGGGATCTTACTGACTAAGGGATGGCCGACATAGCGGACCGGAAGGGAGGTCTTCGCAAAGAGGAGCTCTTCAAAGGGGAGGATAGTCAGGAGCAGGTCTAAGTTTTTGGCCATGAGAGGGATGCGCCCTTTACCCCACGCCCACACGCTGGGGCAGACGTAGTGGCAAATCTTTCCTTGAAAGCGGCTTCGGCGTAAGGAGCGCGCCAGGCGTAAATTCAATCCGGGGTAGTCGATGAGCAGGACGGTTGCGGGGTTTTTCTTTAAAATCGAGCGCTTCACAAAAAAAAAGTTGAAAATCAGGCGGGGCAGAGAGAGGAAGACATCGACAAAGCCCATCACCGAGAACGCCTCCATCGGCAGGACGCACTCCATCTTTAAGCGGCGCATCTTAGGGCCTCCAACGCCGCTCACTCTCAGATGGGGATTGCAAAAAAGGAGTTCTTTTATAATCTCAGCGCCGCGCTCATCTCCGCTGGGCTCTCCTGCGAAGATAAAGAAATCAGATCTCCTTGCAAGAGGTTTTTTTTCGACTGCTTCGGGAGAGCGTCTCATACACAGCACCCGAGCTGCGTTGCCATCCAGGCGGCTCCCTCCTCAAAGATGCTCTTCGGGGTGCCGTGACCTTGATTCCCGACAGAGGGAAAGAGGATCATCTCAACTTCCGGCGAGCGATGGCCGGCATGGAACTTGGTTTCAACGAGAGCGTGAAAAAAGTGAAAGCAATTCATCGTGCCCACAAGGGTATCGCGGTTGCCGATATAAAGGCGAAGAGTTTGAGAGAGGAGAGAAGAGGGGAGGTTTTCCAAGTTTAGTTTTAACGCCTCTTGCACTACCCCCCGATGGGTCATCGAGGGAGTTTGATCGAGCTTGGTGAGAGGCGCAAAACAGAGGATAGGATTGAGAAGAGAGAGGCGGGCGCCGAGATGAACTGCCAAAAAAGCGCCGCGGGATAGTCCTCCCACTCCTACTTTTCCCTCAATGAGGCAGCGACGGTGGAAGAGAAAGTTAAGGGCCTTTTCGACCCGCGAGCTGAAGGCGGAGATGAATTCTTCGCCGCGCTGCAAGAGATTGGCCCAATGATCCATCCCGTCTCTAGGGTCATCTCCCGGAGCATGGCCGGGAAGATCTAACGAAAAGATGCGCAAAGGGTAAAGGGAAAGGAGCGAGACAATGTGGTTGATCGGACCCAGCGAGAGGCTGTCGCGAGCGGAGAGAGCAAAATAGAAGAGAGCGGGGAGGGGCCCTTCATCCAGCGAGGGGCCGACAAAGGAAAGGGAGCTATCATCGGATAAAAAGAGCGTTTCAAGAGGCATGATGGCGAAAACGGGATGAGATATCTTTTTTTTGGGGAGCCGTAAGCGCACAGGTGTGTTCTCTAAAGGCTTTATTCCACTCTTCCCACATCTGGAAGAGGCCGGGCTCTAAGCAGGTGCGCAGCTTAAAGAAGCGCAGGGCCAAAGCGAAGGTGGGATCGCGCGGAATGCGGAGGCGGTACTTTTTTTTCTTTTCCAGGGGTGTAAAGCGATATTGAGCCGTTAAAATAAAGGTGAGCTGCATCCGCATGCGCCTGGAGAGGTGGAAAAAGGGAGAGAAAGTCTCTCTCATGAGAGATAGAGTCTCATTTTGAATCTCTCCCAGATGGGGCAGCTTTTCTCGTTGCAGGTAGTGGATCCTCATTCTGTGCTGCAGCATGGGAAAAAGAATGCAGGAGAGCAGGAGAGGGCGCTCATATTTCGCGCCGCCGCTTTGGTGATAATGGGCATCAACCTCCTCTAGGTAGGAAAAGACCTCGTTTCCTTTCTCATCTTCTAAAAAGGACCCGAGCAGCGGCATGAGAAGTTGTGTGAAGCCGTGCTGGGTTAAGAGGTGGAAAAAGGATTTGGAAGTACCCATCTCGAGCATCCTTAAAAGCTCTTCCAAGATGCGCGCCTGAGAGCTTTTTAGGATCTCATGTCTGTTTTCCAGGAGAGCCACATGAGTGTCCGGATCGATTTCAAAGCCAAAACGGGCCTGGAATTTCAACAGGCGGATCATCCGTACAGGGTCTTGTCTAAAACGGAGGTGGGGCTGGCCAATTGTTCTCAAGTAGTTTTTCTGGATGTCGGGAAAGCCTCCAATATAGTCGATGATGGTCTGTGTTGCAGGGTCGTAGAAGAGGCCGTTAATGGTAAAATCGCGCCGCAGCGCATCCTCTTCGGGAGTCCCCCAGATGTTATCTCTAAGGATCAAAGAGTCCGCTTCGGGATCTCCCGACCGAAAGGTCGACACTTCGATTGCCTTCTGTCCAAAACGGATGTGGGCCAGGCGAAAGCGCCTTCCGATCAGGATGCAGTTGCGAAAGAGCCTTTTAATCTCCTCGGGCTTAGCAGAGGTGGAGATATCGAAGTCTTTGGGTTTTTGGTTGAGAAGAAGGTCGCGGACGCTCCCGCCGACAAGATAGGCTGTATGGCCCGAGGCGGCAAGTTTTTCCATAATGAAAAGTGCATGACGATCGATCTTGCTTAACGGAAGAATGTGCTCGTCACAGGGATAGATTCTTTTTTCCACTCGTCAGTAAATCAATAACGTCGCGTTCAAGCACCTAAACATAGGGTCTGATCTACAATGTTGTCAAGAAGAGTGAAAATGGGGAAGGAAACGCACAGGTAAATCCCCTGGGGATAGAGAAAACTCCTGTAAAACAAAAGATCGTGATACAAAGAAAAAAAAGGTGTGTAATGAAATCTTATCCTCTAGTTGTAATTGGAGCCGGTGCCGCCGGACTTGTCATCGCCATAGGGGCTGCGAAAGCAGGAAAAAAGATCTTGCTTATCGAGAAGGGCCCCTACGGTGGAGATTGCACAAATTTTGGATGCATTCCCAGCAAGTCGCTTATTGCTTCGGCACATGCGGCTCAAGGCCTGAAAGACGCTAAAAAGCTTGGAATTGATTTTTCTCCTTTAGCCTTTAAAGCAAATGATTCACTTGCTCGCGTGCGACAAATTATAGAAGAGGTGCGCTCTCACGAAGATTCAAGTGCTTTAACAAAACTAGGAATAGAAACCCTAGCTGGGTCAGCACATTTTGAGACTGCTCATACATTGAGAGTGAATGGAGAGGAGATCTTCGCCAAACATATTGTGATCGCAACAGGATCTTCTCCTTTTATCCCATCTATTAAAGGGCTTCAAGAAACGCCTTTTTTGACAAATGAGAGCATTTTTGAACTTGAAGAAATCCCAGAAAATATGGCTGTGATAGGAGGAGGACCCATCGGATCTGAGCTCTCTCAAGCTTTTCAAAGACTCGGCTCCCAAGTGTCTTTGATTCACTCTCATGACAAGCTGTTAAATAAAGAAGAGCCTTGCGCGCAAACAGTTATTGCCAAACAATTTGAAGCAGAAGGAATGTCTCTCTACCTTGGTTTTGGGATTCAAGAAGTCAGCTACCATAACGGAAAATTCCAAATTATCCTGGATAAAGGTCAAAAAATAGAAACGCAGGCATTACTTGTTTCTGTAGGAAGGAGACCTAATGTCTCTTCTCTTAACTTAGAAGCCGCGGAAATTCATTACTCTGAAAAGGGGATTCCCGTTGACGTCTATGGTCGAACAAACCAGCCCCATATCTGGGCTGTAGGAGATGTGATTGGAGCGCCTTTCTTTACTCATTGGGCAGAAAATCAAGCTCGATCTGTTCTTACTTCCCTTCTTCTCCCCTTTCCATTTAAGAAAAAAATCGATCGCAAACAATCTATTCCCCGAGTTACGTATACGGATCCTGAAGTTGCAAGTGTAGGTCTATCGGAAGAAGAAGCAGCTAAAAATTACAACATTGCCAGTTATCATGTCCCGTTTTCAACAATTGATCGAGCTATTACAGCAGGTAGAACAGAAGGCTTTGTTAAAATCATCACTAAAAAATGGAGCAGCCAAATTCTTGGATGCACCATTGTCGGACCACGCGCGGGCGAAATGCTGGGGCAAATCACAACAGCCATGCATGCAAAAATCCCATTGCGAAAACTCTCAAACTTAATTCATCCTTATCCAACTTATAATCAGGCAATTAGAAAGGCAGCAGATTTATGGCTCACCCAAACGATTCTCTCAATATTTAAAAGAAGAAACAATGACTAGATCCATTAAAAGATTCCTGCTCCTTACTATCATTCTTGTAGGCATGGCTGTGATTTATTTCACAGGCGCATATAAATACCTCTCTTTCGAAACTCTCAAAGCAAATCACAAGCTGCTAAAAACATTTATTGCGCATCATCCTGTTTTTGTTCCTTTTCTTTTCATTTTATCTTATATCATTTTCACTGCGCTTTCGGTTCCAGGAGGAATATTCCTATCCCTTTTAGGTGGCTATCTTTTTTCTCAACCTCTGAGTACCATTTATGTGGTTTTTTCAGCAACTTGCGGAGCGACTCTTATCTTTCTCGCAGCGCGCACGGCTTTAGGAGATAGCTTAAGAAATAAAGCAGGTCCATTTTTTAAAAAAATGGAAAGCGGATTTCAAAAAAATGCCGCTAGTTACCTCTTGTTTTTGCGCTTTGTTCCCCTCTTTCCTTTTTGGGTTGTTAATCTTGCTCCTGCCTTCTTTGGGGTTTCCTTAAGAACATTTGTTTGGACAACTGTGGTTGGGATTGCTCCGGGATCATTGATATTTACTTTGGCTGGAGGAGGCTTGGAGAAAATTTTTGAAAGCGAACAGCCTTTTTCCATTGCTGCAATATTTAACATTAAACTCAAAATTGCACTGATTTTATTAGGATGCCTAGTGTTAATTCCAATTTTAATAAAAAGGATAAAAAATCATGATTGAAACTCGTTTCAGAAGCACCTATCAGAGACTATGCATCGATCCTTTATTAAACTTAGAATTTTTACAGAAATTGCACCCTCATGTATTCACTTGCGTTGCATGCCTTTTCGGAGTAAGCATCATTCCATTGCTGAGCTTTGGATTTTCCTTTTGGGCATTTGTGACATTGATGATTTCAGGTTTTTTGGATACTGTAGATGGATCTTTAGCTCGACATCTTAAAATATCTTCTCCTCAAGGTGCGGCATTAGATATCATATGTGATCGTATCGCCGAATTTGCGATCATTCTTGGCCTCTATGCCGTAGAGCCCAATTCAAGGGCTCTATCAACCATCATCATGCTAGGCAGTATTCTTATCTGTATAACCTCGTTCTTAATTGTGGGTGTTTTCACAGAAAAAAGCTCAGAAAAGAGCTTTTTCTATAGTCCTGGGCTTATTGAAAGAGCTGAAGCTTTTATTGCTTTTGCCATTATGATCTTGTTTCCCTCCATTTTTACAGTTTCATCCTATATTTTTAGCTTTCTTGTGCTACTTACAGCAGCGATGCGTATGCATCAATTCTTTCGGAGGTTCAAGCCAATGAGAGGGACATGAAAAAGAAAAGTTGGATGACTACAGGAGGTTTTATCTCCTCGACAAAGAAATAATGAACTCTTCACCTATTCCCCAAGGTAAACCAGGAATTGTGCCTCGATGGACCTCTAGCGCAAAAATCGGCGTGGGGACGGCGATGACCGGGGTGTCTAATATTTGGTTCACGATCTCTCATGGGATCATTAATGAAGTGTACTTTCCACGTATTGATATTGCGAGCATCCGCGATATGGGGCTTCTGGTGACCAATGGAAATGATTTCTTTTCAGAAGAAAAACGACATACACGCCACGACTATAGCTTAATCTCAGATGGTGTGCTTGCCCATCGCCTAACAAACACTTGCTTAGAGGAGCGCTATCGCATCGAGAAAACAGTGATCACTGATCCTCGTCGCAATGTGTTGCTGCAGGAGATTCGATTTATTCCGCTAAAAGGAAAACTAGAAGATTATCATCTCTATGTACTGTTGGCCCCTCATATCGGTAATGCTGGCTATGGCAATAATGGCTGGTCAGGGGATTACAAGGGCATACCGATGTTATTTGCCGAACGGGCAGGAATCGCTCTTGCTTGCGCTTGCTCTGTCCCTTTCTTGAGGATGAATTGCGGATATGTAGGAGTTAGTGATACTTGGCAAGATCTGAGCGCAAATAAACGAATGACCTATTTCTATTCGAGGGCTGAGGATGGCAACATTGCACTGGCTGCAGAAATAGACCTTCAAGCATGCCAAGGACATTTTGTGCTCGCTCTCGGCTTTGCGCAAGATGCTCAGGAAGCAGGTCTTCAGACTCGCGCTGCCCTATCTCATGACTTTGCCCTCACGCTCAAGAGTTATGTGTCCTTATGGGAAAAATTACAACATCCCTGCTGTGATCTTTGTGCTGTAGATAAAGAAGGAGGCAGGCTTTTTCGCACCAGTATTGCTGTACTGAAATGCCATCAAGGAAAACGCGTTTCTGGTAGCAACATCGCTAGTTTATCAATTCCCTGGGGCTTTACTAAAGGAGATAACGATTTAGGGGGCTATCATCTCATCTGGCCACGCGATCAAGTGGAGACAGCGTTTGCATTTTTGGCGGCAGATGACGCTGAGAGTGCGCGCGAAACGTTACGGTTTCTGCTATGCACGCAAGAAAGAGACGGTCATTGGGCCCAGTGTTTTTGGGTGGATGGTAAGCCTTACTGGCAGGGCATTCAATTGGATGAAACAGCTTTACCGGTCTTACTAGCAGATGAACTGAGAAGGGGCAATCATTTGAAGGATATCGATCCTAGCCCCATGGTAGCTAAAGCCGCCGCTTTTATCGTTCACAACGGCCCTCCAACAGAGCAAGATCGTTGGGAAGAGGCAAGCGGATATAATCTTTTTACACTTGCAATAGAGATCTCCGCTTTATTGGCTGCAGCTGAGTTCTTTGACGCACAGGGCAAGTCTACTGCTGCTGCTTATTTAAGAGAGGTTGCTGACTGGTGGAATGACAATATCGAAAATTGGCTATATGCGACAAATACTGATCTTACACGTCGCTTCGGTGTGGATGGGTATTATATGCGGCTTGCCC
Organism: Chlamydiae bacterium RIFCSPLOWO2_12_FULL_49_12; assembly: GCA_001796315.1. Lineage (GTDB taxonomy): Bacteria > Chlamydiota > Chlamydiia > Chlamydiales > Rhabdochlamydiaceae > 2-02-FULL-49-12. The sequence goes on along the minus strand of MGME01000010.1, from coordinate 37,176 downwards.
CAACAGAAATATGTGAGAATCATGTCTCTTGCAATCCACAAATCTTCATTAAAAATCGCCCCTCTGGACAAAACATGTTTGCCTATTCATCAATCGTGAGTGTGGATGCCCTTGCATTGGTACGCTTTGGCCTGCGTGCCGCAGATGACCCGCGCATTCTCAATACTGTAAAGGTTATTGATGCTCTTTTAAAAACAGATACTTCGAAAGGGCCTGTCTGGCATAGGTACAACGAAGATGGCTATGGGGAACATCAAGATGGCTCTCCCTATGATGGTACGGGAATCGGTAGAGGATGGCCGCTATTAGTTGGCGAGCGGGCTCATTATGAGCTGGCCAAAGGAAATAAACAAGGAGCGATGGAGCTATTGCGTGCCATGACTAGAATGGCGGGAGTTGGAGGCCTAATTCCTGAGCAAATCTGGGATGCAAAAGATATCCCCGAAAGAAGACTTTACAATGGACATTCTACGGGATCTGCTAAACCGCTTGTGTGGGCGCATGCCGAGTACATCACTCTATTACGCTCATTAAAAGAGGGGAAGGTATTCGGAATGCCTCCCCAATCAGTTCAACGATACATCATTGATAAAGTTCGATCTTCTTGTGCTGTGTGGCGATTTGAGCACACCTTTCGATTCATGCCAGCAGGGAAAAAATTGCGCATCCAGTCGCAAGCTTCTGCCACCGTGCATTGGAGCATTGACGAATGGAAGAGTTCTAATGATAGCAACATGGAAGCGCTTCCCGAGCTAGATCTCTTTTATGTGAACCTACCCGTTGAAACAGCTAAAATCGGCACTAAAATATTGTTCACCTTCTTTTGGGTTCATCGTAATCAGTGGGAAGGAACAAACTTTGAAGTGCAAATACAATAAAAAATTGGTTACTCTGCATTCACTGCTACCGTTTCTCGAGAAAATAAAGAGCCCAAGATTCCAACAAGAAACGTAAGAGGAATCCCATAAACTGCCCAATACCAAGTATAACCGCCCTCTTCCCCAAAAATGCAATAGGCTCCCGCTCCGCAGAGGCATCCCATCATGATACTTAAGTAAACTCCCTGCCAAGAAGCTTTCTTCCAGTAAAATCCTGCAAGCAATCCAAATGAAAGAGCCGCTACAGGAATATTGGCCAAAATGAGCTTGTTGAAAACGCTATCAATGAGGGTATTGGCCAATAGAAGAGAAATTGCCGCAAAAACGGTTGTTGCCAAGATGCTTCGTCTACAACTTATTAAGGTCGAGTCTAAATGAGGTTTTAAAAAATCTCCAATCCACATCGCTGACATTGCACTCCACACACCAGTTAGCGTTGTTGCCGAAGTTGCAAAAAGAAGAGCGTAAGCAATTCCCTTAAAGCCTAAGGGGAGGCAGTGATTAATGAGACATGGCAAAGCTTGTTCTGGAGAGGGGCTTTCAAATCCTTTGGACCTGAACAAAGCAGTCGCGAAAATAGCCGCTCCGTAGAGAAAAAAGACAAGAATTGCCGCGGTAATTACCGCCCAATAAGCCACTTTCGGCGATTTAGCAGCAAATATCTTCTGTCCATACCAGGGCGCAAGAATGTAGGTGAACATGGTCAAAATGGTTAAAGAAAAGATAAAACGCAGAGGCAATATTTTTTGACCCTGAGCTAAGGAAAGAGAAACGGTGGAAGAAATTTCTGAAAGGATTGGTGCTTTCCACATGAAAAAAGCCATTAAAGGGAAAAACACTAACATCAAAATTAAACTCAGCACATCTGTGCGGATAATAGCGATTAATCCTCCTCGTAAACTCATGACAAAAACAATCGCAAGAAGACCAGTGCTAAGTATCCATGGCTCAATTGAAGGGAAAATAGGGTGAAATAAGAGAATGAGCGATTTGATGTACGCTGCGCTAAAACCGAGCATCGCTAAAAGCAACAAAATGCTGGCATAGGTTCCCATGTTTTTCCCATATCGCTTGCTAAAAAAGCCTGCCACAGATAACCCATCAAAAGCTTTCCATTTTTCCGCTACTGTCAAAGCGTAAAATATCAATCCGAAAAGAAAAATGAATGGAAGGACCAATGCCCAAAATCCTGCAATATAACCCAGAGATGAGAATGAAATAAGCGTTGCACTGTTAAACTCTGTCATGACAAGAGTGGCTGTTAAGGCCGCCCACTTAGTTTTTCTTTCCGCAAAGAGATAGGCTGACTCAGATCGAATCGTTTTCGATTTGTAGAGGCCGATGGCAACTAAGAGGCCGATCACACCACAGAATGTGAGAAAATCAAAAATCATCATAAACCCATGGTATTCTATAATTGGCAAAAGAATAATTTTTACAGGAAACTTAATTTAAATAAATTTAACTCTCTAATTGTTTTCTTGTTTTATCTGATCTCTTTGGGGGACAGGCTGTGAATTTTTTAAATTTTCTTAGACCTCCCTCTTCCATTGGACTATTAAATCCCTATCACCCTTTGTGAAAATGGGGAAGTCGTTTTGTAAAAATTCTTCTTTCCAGTAGTAGTTGTCCAAAAGCCCTTCTATTTCTCTTCCAAGGATGCGATAGGCCGTGTAGAGAGCCTCGATGGAGGCAAGGCCGCGCCCGGGGTTGAGGCAGTCTTCCTGTCTTCTGGGATAGGCGGTGCGCATGCTTGAGGGAAGGGAGCGGCGGGGCAGATGGTGAAGTGCGGGGGTATGGCGCTCCATCCGGTCGGCGTATCTCCACGTCCCGTCTAAAAGCATGATCCCCCTCTTTTGATCCTCACGCGAGAGGGGAGGACCCTCCAGGTTCAGAAGGAAATACGAAGAGAGGTCGGGAAATACAGGGCCGGGATAGGAAATAAAGAGAAGGTCCTCTCTTGATTCCAATCCCTTAAGCGAACATTTTTTGAGATTTTCTCTTCGATGCCTCAAGATAATGGTAGGAAGAAATTTTTTCATTTTATATAGAATAATTAAGAAGGAATAGAGGTGCTGACCTCTTTTGTTATTTAACCGAGCCTAGAAACAGGTAACAAGATGCGCTGCGTGGCAAAGCCGGATCGATTCTCGCGAGGAATAACAGTCATGAATACGAAGGCCTCCGAGCGAGAATCGATAGGGCAAAGCCGCAACAAGCAGATTGCCGCCTGTTTGAGGCTAGGGTTAATCATGATCATAACCGCTTTTTCCTTTTCTCTCTTCGGTTCTCTTCAAAATGTGGAGCAGAGCCTTTATTCCTTGAGCCCCAAAGAGGAGATGATCCCTCCTCACTCCCTTCACTGGCTCCTCAATTTTCAGGAGGGCTTGCTTCAAGCCCGGGATCAGGACAAACCGCTTTTAGCAGTCTTTGTCGGCCTTCCCTGGTGTCCCTGGTCGGAAAAGATTCAACGCGAAGTGCTAGAGAAAAACGACTTCATTGAAGAATTGAAAGAGCAGTTTATTTTAGTCTTTCTCAATCTCCCCGAAGAGGGAGGAAAGCACGACGATCTAAGAGAGCGGTTCGGGATTGAGGAGCTGCCTCTTTTTCTCCTTCTTGATCCTCAAGGCCGTCTCATTGCAAAAGTGGGCTATCTCCCAAAACCCTCCTCAGAGTTTGCCGCGCATATTCACAAGCTCTACCGCTCTTACTCCGAACTGAAAGAGGTTGTGGAGGGCGATACGCTCTCCTCTCTCTCGCAGGAGGGGTTAAAGAGTCTTTATCTTAAGGCAAAAGAGGGCGGATTCGAGGGTTTTAAAGACAAACTCTCTCTTGCCGGACTTAAAGACGGGGCAGCTCTTTTCTTTTTGTTGGAACAGTATCGACACTATGCGGAGAAGGGACAGCAAGGCAGTAAAGAGGCCCTCGCGGTGAGGAAAAAGATCCTCTCTTGCGATCCTCAGAATAAACAGGGAGGATGGCGTTCTCTTGCTTTGTTGGATTTCGATGCCCTTTCAAAAAAACGCTCTAAAAAGAAAAAACATATCCAGGCTGCTCTAAATCCTTTGATTGCCTATGTCAAGAAATATGGAAAAGAGGATCCCGAAAATCTCTGGAAGATGGAGATGCTCATTGCTCAGTTTCTCTTTTGAAAAAATAAGGCAAAGGAGGCGCTTCTTCACGCCAAATCCGCCTTTAACCACGCTCCTGAAGGAAATAAAAAAGAGATTTGCGACACCATCTCTTATCTGGAAGGAAAGCTGAAGAAAAGAACGTAGAGAGAGTTTACAGATTGCTTGTCGGAATCTGACGCAATCTTTTCATCTCATCGCCCGCTTTTACAGAGAAGAAAAGAGAGAAATCCAAGAAGATCCGCAACGACTTCTTCTAGAGCCAGAGGAAGTGGATGGTCTGCGGGATGACTCGGAGCTCTTTGAGAAGATGCAAATTTACGCACTCTTCTTTGCCCCAGGCGGGGAAGAACGTTCATCTCCAAATCCTTTGGAAAATTCGGAGAGTTGAGCCGGAACGCCTCTCTCACAAGACGTTTGAAGCGATTACGGTCGCACGCCTTTCCAAAACGCCGACTCACTGTGATTCCTAACTGAGGACGAAAAGCAAAGCCAAAACGATAGTCAATCTGGAGCCATTTCCCTCTCCAGCACTCGCGATGTTGAATCATCTTTTTAAAATGGGACGATCGAAGAATCCGAGCTGATTTGGGAAAAGAGAATTCTTTTAAGACGCCGTTAACCGCTTTCTTCCCACCCTGCGGCGGCGTTTGAGCACAGCGCGTCCCTTGGCGTTTTTCATGCGTTTGCGAAACCCGAACGTCCGCTTTCTTTTCTTCTTGCTCGGTTGATAGGTTCGTTTCATGGGATTCCATCCTTCACATGCGAAAAAAAATGAGATCCACAGTGTAGCAAGGCTCATCAATTCGTGCAAGGAAGAGAGAGGCGAAAACATCGTCATACGACAGAAAGTTTTGGGAAGAGAGATCTTGATTTGAAATGGGGATCTGTCTTAAACTTATTCGCAAGTAGTTATTTTTTGAGAAAACCCCATGAAAGTCAGAGCTTCAGTGAAAGCCGATCCCTCCAAAGGCGATAAAATCGTCCGCCGGCGGGGACGAGTTTACGTGATCAACAAACGCGATCCAAACCGCAAGCAAAGGCAAAAAGGGCCTGCTAGAAAAAAATAGGAATGTATGGCAAGACTCTCTTCGATTGAAAAGCAAAAACGGCGTCAAAGACTGGTCAATCTTAAATGGAAAAAACGCCAGGAGCTTAAGGTCATTGTACGCGATCTGAAAAGAAGTGATGAAGAGCGCCAAATGGCTCAGGATACGCTCAATAAATTGGCAAAAAACTCTTCCCCCGTCAGGCTCAGAAACCGTTGCCAACTCACAGGACGCAGCCGAGGTTTCTTAAGGAAATTTAAACTCTCCCGCCTCTGTTTCCGCGAGATGGCCAATCAAGGCCTTATTCCCGGCATTGTAAAGGCTAGCTGGTAGACGATGCTCTCCGGGTGAAGAGGTCTCCAAAGGGCTTCCATCCCTCCATCTCCTCGTTCCAGACATAGGTTCTAGAGTTGATGCGCCCCTCTTGAAAGGCCCTTTTTAGAGCCTCAAAGCTCATTGGTCCGTGCTGCTCTCGGTCTGGGGCAAGATAGTACCACAATTTTTGCAGATATGAGGAAGGAAGCGCGGGAGCGATAGCGATTGTTGCGCCCTTGCCCGAAGAGCAGTCCTGACGTTGCGTTCCCCTCTTTTTTAGAGGGAGAAAAAAGATGAAAAAAACGCCGAGTATCCCGAGTAAAAGACCGATGAAGAACCAAAGAAGGGGATTTTTCCCGCGTTTGTGGGCGAGATAAGCGGATAAAGAGCCCATTGTTACCCAAAAAAAGAGGATGTAAGGGTTGATCATAGGAAAAAATTTACGGTGCTTTTCATTCCTATTCTTCCAGAAAACCGATTTTTTTGATAGGATGGCCCTTAAAGAGGAGATCTTCTATGGCGGGAAAGTTGGGAAAGATGGATACAAAAGAGTTTGAATTGCCGGAAACGACCTTTATCCGAGACATTGAAAATCGAGTCTTTCAATCCCTGGTCGTCCAATGCCTTTCGCGGATCGAAGGTGTCGCTCTCTGTGGAGGAAATATTTTTGACCTTCTTCTCGGAAGGGATCATTCCGAAAGCGTTAAAGGAATTCATGTCACCCAGGATGAAAAGAACCGTTCGGTCAATCTAAGAGTTGAGGTGAACGTCGCCTATGACATCAATATCCCCGCCAAGGCCGAAGAGATTCAGATCAAGATTGCGCAGGATATCAGCCGCCTGACAGCCCTCCGCGTGGGTTCCGTTCACGTTATCTTCAAGGACCTTATCTCTAAAGAGTCCTTGGCGGAAGGGCGAAAAGAGAAAAAACAAGACGACGCATAAGCGCCGCCTCCCCTCAGCTCATTCGTAATTTAAGAGGCGTTCGGCATCCTTTTTCGTGATTCCCTTGACTTGTAGAAGATCGTTTAAGGATGCCTCTTGGATGCGTTTTATGCTTCCAAAGCGGCTAAGGAGGCGCATGCTCTTTTTGGGGCCGATGCCGGGAAGAGTTTCAAGAGCGGTGGCGACGACTCTTTTTTTGCGCCTCAGGCGATGGAAGGAGAGGGCCTTTTCGTGAGCGGCGTCTCGGATCTGTTGGATGAAAAAGAGGAGGGGAGAGCGGGAACTTAAGAGAATGGGGCCGCTTTGTCCCAAGATAAAGATCTTCTCTTCTCGAAGCCCCTTGTCGTGTCTTCCCTTTTCCTTGGAGAGGCTGATGACGTCGGAAGTGATGATGTCGAGCTCTTTTAAGACCGCCTCAGCGACATGAAGTTGTCCTTTGCCGCCATCGATGAGGATGAGATCGGGAAGGTCCTCTTCTTGTTTTGCGCGTAGTAGGCGGCGGGTGAGCACTTGGTGCAAGGCAGCGTAGTCGTCTCCTTTATGCACGTCGCAAATCTTAAACGTGCGGGTGCGGCGAGACTCTTTTTTTCCGTCTGTAAAGCAAATCATCGCGGCGACAAGATCGCTTCCGAAGAAATGGGAGGTATCAAAGCATTCGATGCGTTTGGGATAGCGTCCGAGCTTTAACGTATCCATCAAATCGAAAAGCAGCGTTTCTTTGAGTTCTTGTTTGCTTCTTTCCTTTTCAAAGGTTGCCTTGGCGTTTTTCGTGGCAAGGGCGACTAAAGACTTTCCTTCTCCTCGTTTGGGGGCGCGGATTTTGAGTTTTGTTCGGTGCCTCTGCGAAAGGATCTCCTCTAGAGAGGAGGATTGAGGCAAGGGGAAGGGGATGAGGATTTCGGGAGGAGGGGGAGCTGTCTCGTAGATCTGGAGGAGCAGCGTGGAGAGGAGTTCTGAATCCTTAGCGATGACATCGTAGAAAGAATAGTGCTCGGAGCCGACGAGCTTTCCTTCTCGAAAGATGAGCTGCATGAGGATCGCTTCATCATAGGTTCGATAAAAAGAGAGGGCGTCGCAATTTCTTTCTGAGGGGCGAAAGACGACCTGGCGCCCCTCTGTGATCTGTTCGAGTTGTTTTAATGTCTGCAGGAAGGCTCCTGCCTTTTCAAATTCGAGGTTATCCGAGGCGCTCTGCATCTTGCTTTTTAGCTCTTTTGCGATCTTGTCGTCCTTTCCGCGTAAAAAATCGATCGCTCCCCGGACAAAACTGTCATACTCCTCCCGGGTGCATTTTCCCACGCAAGGGGCGATGCAGCGCTTCATGCCATAGAGCAGACAGGGTCGCTTGCGTCTTTTTAACTCTTCATCGGAACACTGTCTTAAGGGAAAGATCTGCATCATAAGATCGAAAAGATGTCGGGCTGCAAAGGCGCTGGTGTAGGGGCCGAAGGCAAGATCCTGTTCTTTGGGTTTTTTTTTGTAGCGAATCAACTGGATGCGAGGCCAAACATGAGAGGTGTTGATCATCAGATTGATGTAGCTCTTATCATCTTTCAAAAAAGCATTGTATTTGGGTTGATGGCGTTTGATTAAGGTGCTTTCTAGAAGAAGAGCTTCCTTTTCATGCGTGACGACTAAGGTTTCAATGGTCTTAATTTGGGCAAGCAGATGGGGAATCATCGGACGGGAGTCTCCCGACTTGCCAAAGTATTGCTTGAGACGGTTTTTTAGGTTTTTAGCCTTTCCTACATAGAGCACCTCGCCATGGGTTCCCTTCATGAGGTAGACCCCCGGCTCCTTAGGATAGTTTCTCAAGTCAAAGCGTGGCATCGAAAAGAGAGAGTTGGTTCTTTACGGAAGAAGAGCTCTTGTTACAAGAGCGCTGGGCTAAAGCGGGCTGTTTTTCCAGCTTTTTGAGCCGCTCCTCTGCCCGCCGCAGGATAGAAGGGGGCAGGCCGGCAAGTTTTGCGACATGGATGCCATAGCTCTTATTGGCAGCTCCCCTTTCGATCTTGTGCAAGAAGAGAATGCCGTCGCCGGTCTCTTTGACGGAGACGTTGTAATTGATGGCGCCGGGTATCTTTTCTTCGAGCTCGGTCAATTCCCAGTAATGGGTGGCAAAGAGTGTTTTAGCGCCCTTTTCGGGATGGGTTAGGAGGTATTCGGCGACCGCTGCTGCAATCGAGATGCCGTCAAACGTGCTCGTACCCCGTCCGATCTCATCCAAAATGATGAGAGAGCGCGGCGTTGCGTTGTTTAAGATGTTTGCCGTCTCCGCCATCTCGACCATAAAGGTGGACTGCCCTCTGGATAGGTCGTCGCTTGCTCCGATGCGCGTAAAGAGTTTGTCGACAATGCCGATTTTAGCGGCCTTTGCCGGGACGAAGGAGCCGATCTGGGCGAGGATGACGATGAGAGCGACTTGCCGCATGTAGGTCGACTTTCCCGCCATGTTGGGACCCGTGATGAGCATCAGACGGCTCTCTTGGTCATTTAAGAGAGTGTCATTGGGGATAAAGGTCTCTTTCTTTAGACCCTCTTCGATGACGGGATGCCGCCCCGCCGTGATAGAGATTTGCGCGCCCTCATCGACGGCGGGGCAGACAAAATGTCTCTCTTTTGCAACGTGTGCAAGACTGTTCAAACAATCAAGTGTCGCAAGGGCCGAGGCGATATCGAGGATGGTTTGCGTCTCTTCTGCCACGGCGCTCCGCAGCTGGTGAAAGAGGCTCTGTTCGAGTTGGGAGATCCTCTCTTCTGCACTGAGCACTTTCACTTCGTACTCTTTGAGTTCAGGGGAGATGAAGCGCTCGGTATGAACGAGCGTTTGCCGGCGGTGAAAGGTAGAGGGCATTTTTGGGGCTTGCGTGCGGCTCACTTCGATGTAGTAGCCAAAAGCCTGCGTGTAGCCCACTTTCAGTGTCTTTAGGCCCGTTTGTTCGCGAAGGAGGGTTTGATAGCGGGCGATCCAGGTTTGAGAGTCTGTGAGAAGAGAGCGAAGCTCGTCGAGTTCCGGATGATAGCCTGAGCGGAAGAGTCCGCCCTCCGAGAGGCGTAAGGGAGGAGCGTCTACGAGCGCGCCTTTGATCTTTTCAGTTAAAAAAGTGAGATCTTTGAGTCTTTGCACGATCTTTTGGATCAAAGAAGAGGAAAGGGGACGCAAGAGCGAGGCGACGGGAGGAACTTCCTCTAAGGAGAGCCGAAGCCCCTGGAGATCTCTCGCCGTGGCATAGCCGCTTGAAATTCTCATGATGAGGCGCTCTAAATCGCGGATCTTTTCCAAGTGAAAAGAGAGCTCTTTGCTCCTTAAGAGAAGATCAGAAATCGCCTCCTGCCGCTCCTGAATCCGAAAGAGATCCAGAAGGGGGTGGGTGATCCATCTCTTGATCTCCCTTCCTCCCATGGGAGTTGCCGTCCGGTCTATTAGAGAAAGGAGAGTCGCCTCTTTTCTTCTCGTTGCGCTGGTGATAAGTTCAAGATGGTGCTCGGTTGTCCGGTCTAGCGACATGTAAGAAGAGAGAGACTCCTTTTGGAGCTTTTCAATATGTTCAGTGGGAAGCTGCAAATCTAAAGAGACATAGGAGAGCAGCGCTCCTGCAGCGGAGATGGCGGCATTCATTCCTTTGAGGCCAAAGCCATCCAAGGTCTGAAGATGGAAGTGGTTGAGCAGGGTTGTTAGAGCGTGTTCCGGATCAAAATTCCATTGCTCTTTGGAAGAGAGGGAAAAGGGAAAGCTCTCTTTTAAAGAAGAGAAGAGTTCTTTTTGGGATTTAAGGAGCTTTTCAGAGAGGAGGATCTCGGCGGGGCGGAGGCGGGAGAGTTCATCGAGAAGCTCTCTTTTGTCTTCCAGTTCATAGACGCGAAAATCGGAAGTGGTGAGATCGAGGACGGCAAGGCCGAAACAGGCGTTGATTTGCGTCAGCGCGGCCAAGAAATTGTTGGTTTTGTCGTTCAGAAGGGTCGAGGTGACGAGGGTTCCGGGAGTGAGAGTGCGCACAATGGCTCTTTTGACAAGGCCTTTGGCAGATTTCGGATCTTCGAGCTGCTCGGCAATCGCCACCTTGTATCCCTTGGAGATGAGCCGGTCGATATAGGTCTCGCAGGAGTGGAAAGGAACCCCGCACATAGGAACCTCCTGCCGTTTCGTCAATGTGAGATCGATCTCCCGGGAAATGAGCTGAGCATCTTCATGGAAGGCTTCGTAGAAGTCTCCCAGTCTGAAAAGAAGGAGCGCGTCTTTTGCCCTCTCTTTACAGGAGCGCCATTGCGCCATCAGAGGAGTTTCTGTCATGATTTGACTTACTCTCTTTTTGATCTCTTTTTCCCGCAAACTAACGAAAAGAGTTTTTTCCCCAATGAAGGGGATTCATTGTGAGAGATGGAAGAGTGGAGTTGGAATCGCGCGAGCAGCCGGCCGGCGGCTGTTTCCTTTCGTTCCGGGTCGGAAAAAAAGAGATGCGAGAAGTGAAGAAGGGAGCTCTTTTTAGAGACGCTGCACGCTCTTTGCCTTGTTTCGTTTGGGGCAAGCGCCTTGTCGATTTGATTTAAACAGCTCGTGCACCATAGCGAGAGGTGATGGAGATCCTCTTTTAGGGTGTTCAGCTTGACGAGGATCTCTTTTTCCTGGGGCTTTTCTTCTTTTGCCTGCTTTAAATGAAAGATTTGAATCAAAAGGGGGATCATCGCCTCTTTGATCTTTTTCCTAAGTTCATGTAATCCCGGCTGAGCAAGGGATTTGTGGTATTCCTCTGTTCCCGGCTCCTCTTTCGGGAGCTCTGTTAAGGCTTCGAGATAGGTAAGAGAACCGAATCTTTTCTTCATCCGTCCTCCGGCGGAAAATCCCGGATCTTTAGGGCCGGGTTTATACACAAAAGAACTTTGAGTTCATTTGTGTATACATCTCTTGGAGCAATCATTTATACCAGTTTCCACTCGACTTTGCAACTTTTTGGGCCCGCCTGCCTCGTCTATTTGCTCTCGGACGTTCGACTTATTGTCGAACTGGGAGATTCTTTAAGCCGGCAACAAATATCTCGAGGCTTTCGAGACCAAAAAGTTTCACAGTCGAGTTAAAGAGTTTTGGTCTGATCTTTTGCGGTTTTTAAAATTGTGGTAGGCTTTTTCCTATGGACGTCTTTAAAAAAGAGAGCCTCGAGCTGCTGCGCTCCCGCATCGATCTCGTAGAGGTGCTCTCTCCTCATCTTGCTTTGAAGAACTCGGGGTCTGTCTTTAAAGCTCTTTGTCCCTTTCATGAAGAGAAGACGCCCTCTTTCATCATCAAGCGAGGAGATTCCCACTATCACTGCTTCGGGTGCGGAGCGCATGGAGATGCGATTGCATTTTTGATGGGTTATTTAAAGATGAACTTTTTGGAAGCCGTCGAGCATCTCGCAGAGAGGTTCCAGGTTGCATTGGAAAGGGAGAGTTCGCATAAGGGAGATCTTTCGATTCAGAAAGCGCCTCTCAAAGAGGCTCTGGAAAAAGCAGCCTCTTTTTTTCATTTTTGCCTGTTGCATACCAAAGAGGGCCATGAAGCGCTTTCCTATCTTTACAAGCGCGGTATTTCTCTGGATTTTATCCGCTCTTTTCGCCTCGGATGGGCGCCGAGCCAAGGGAATCTCCTTTTGCGTTTTTTGAAAAAGGAGAGAGTCTCTGAAGAGAGTGCTCAGAGGGCCGGTTTGATTCGCGTGAGCGAGCGGGGCTTTGCGCGTGATTTTTTTTCAGAGAGAATCACTTTTCCCATTCTCGACAAGCTGGGAGCGGTGATTGGCTTTTCTGCTCGCAAAATCAAAGAGAGCACTTTTGGAGGAAAGTACATCAACACTCCGGACACCCTCCTTTTTAAAAAATCTCACGTGCTCTTTGGCCTCTATCATTCGAGAAAAAGGATTGCCAAGGAGCAAAGGGCTATTGTCGTGGAGGGACAGATCGATGCACTTCGCCTGATCCATGAGGGGTTTGATTTTGTTGTCGCAGCACAGGGAACCGCCTTTGGCGAGGGCCATCTCGGAGAGCTTCTCTCTTTGGGAGTGAGGCATGTCTATCTTGCATTGGATGCCGACAGAGCGGGAGAAGCCGCCATGGTGAAGATCGGCAATCTCTTCCAAAAGCTCGGCATTGAGGTCTCGATCCTTGATCTTCCTAAGGGATCGGATCCCGACACGCTTCTTCAGGAGGCGGGTCCTGAAGGATTTCTTAAGCTTTTAGAAAAGAGGGAGTCCTATCTCTCTTTCCTCATAAAAACCACTTCTAGAGAGTTTGACTTGGACTCTCCCTCCGGAAAAAGCCATCTCGTCCGCCGTTTAAGCGAACAGATTCGCAGCTGGGATGAACCTGTCATGGTCCACGAGAGCCTGCGTCTTCTCTCCCAGCTTCTTCACATTCCCGAACGGATGATCGGAGTTGATGAGCTCGTAGTGCCCAATCTCTACGTCAAGAGAGAGGAGAATCTTTCCAGCCAGCCGTTCAATGCCGACAAGGTGATGGAGAGCGATCTTGTCCGCTGGCTCCTTCTGTCCGGGACAAACCACCCGCAGATTGCTTTGCGTGCGCGACGAAACTTAAAAAAAGAGGATTTCCGCGATCCGATCTGCAAAAAGTTATTTGATCTCTATTTTGCCCTCTTCGATGAAGAAAAACCCCGCGATCTTCTTGCAATCACCATTCAGATGAAAGAAGAAGAGGAGGGGCGCTTTCTTTCTGAGCTTTTGGAAAAGAGGGTTTCTTTAGAACGGGTGGATGCAGGCGTGACGGAGGCGATCCAAAAGCTCTTAATCCGGAACTGGATGGAAGAGAGGGAGGAGCTTAAAGCAAAACTCCAGGATCCCACTCTTTCTGAAGAGAAAGCTCTTTTCTTTGTTAAGAAATTCGATGAACTGAAAAAATCTCCTCCTCAGGTTCTGATTGAGTCGAAAGACCTTGTTACCAAAACAACTTCTAAACCCAACTTTTGAAGTGCGTTCGGTAGATCAAGAAAGGTTGAACTCGACTTTGCAACTTTTTGGACCCGCCTGCCTCGTCTATTTGCTCTCGGACGTTCGACCTACGGTCGAACTGGGAGATTCTTTAAACCAGGAAGGGGTTTTTAACCCCTTCCTGGTTTAAATAACTCCCCCGAGAGCAAATATCTCGAGGCCTTCGGGCCCAAAAAGTTGCAAAGTCGAGTTGAAAGGCCTGTTCACGAAAATGTTAAGGTTGTATAAACTACTTTTTCCAAGAGGAAAAAGATGGTTTGGTGGGGAAGGGTTACAGAAGACGGCTCTTTAAGAAGCGCGGAGGCTCTAAGTGATATCCGGGCTCTGAGCGTCCGATTGGAAAAACTCGAAAGGATGCGCTCGGGCGCGGGCCCCCAGCTCACTCCGGCTCAGATCCGAACGATCATTGAGGAAGCTCTTTGGGCAGAACGTGTGATGCAAGCTCTCTCTCCTTTGAACTTTGATGAGAGCGCCGCCGTGGATTGCTTGAGAGTGAATCGTCTTGCTACGCAAGCGCGCGAGGGGATGCAAGCCGTCCCCCTCTCGGAACAAGAGGGGAGGGCGTTTGAAGAAAAGCTTCTTGAGCGGAGAAGCGATTCTACGCTCTGTCCGGGAAACCGCAAAGAGTTAACTCCTGATGACCGGATCAAGATGCAATACGTCTCTTCAACCTATCCCGACTCTGTCAGATATCTCTTGCAAAACGGCCGCTCTTGTACCCAGTTTTTTCAATGGGCTCTTCGGTCCGGCGCTCCTGTAGATCTCTTCGTTCAGTTTCCAAAACTTTCACAAGAGCTGATGAAATGCCATGCGGATAAACGGTTTGGCGCCGTTTTTGGCTCTACTCCTCATGACAGCGGCCTTCGCATCCAAGACGGCCGTGTTGAGATGAAGGTGTACGGAGGGATTGCAGGAAATGGGATTCCTTCTGGAAGCTCCTACGTCTCCATTCATGAACGCGCTCTTCCCCTTGCTCTGAGGAATCGAAACTGTGATCTTCCTCAAGATCCGAGCTCTCTTGTGCATCGCAGTGCGGCCCCCTACATCGTTACCGTGGGCGAGATCTTTCGTCAACTCAAAGAGAAGACGACGCAGTATGGACGGATTGAAGTGGCGGCAGACGGTGTCTGCAATTGGGATGCGATTCGTCAAGGTTCCTACGATAGCGAAACCGGGAAAATCGTCCGTATCCCCTCTCTTTTCTGGAAGGAGGGAATTCCTCCGGTGGCGGTTCATCTGACACTCGAGCAGATTCAAGAGCGCTTCCCCGGGCAAAAGATCGAAGGGAAGGGCGTCAAGTTTTCTCTAAACGCTTCCCGGTTGTATGAAGAGACAGAGTTTGGAGAGCGCGGGGATAAGACTCATGCCTATCTCTCTCTTTTTCTCCCCGATGGAACGGGAAGATTTAATGAAATGTGCTTTGGACTCCAGCCTTACGTTCTGCCGAAAAATGACTTTCATAGGTTCTGGCTGATTGGCGGGACGGAGCTTGCAGACGTGCATGTGATTGATGAGAGCCGCTATCTCTCTCAGCGTGAACATAAGGGGCTCTTGTTCAATCTGACAGGAGCAGAAGAAGAACTTCTGAATAGATTCCTGATTGACGAAATGGACAAGGGGCGAAAGGGACACAAGATCTTTCAGCCTCAGGGGAACAACTGCGCCAACTGGATCCAGAAGGCCTTCTGGAAGCTCTTTGTGGATATCCTCCTATTCGACAGCTTAGAAGAGATAGCTGCCCAAGACAATCTGCCCTCCTATGTGCGCTCCTATGTACGATCCTTGGAACGCGCCACAAAAGCATCGAATGACGTTGCGTTGCAGCGGAGTACCGCGCGGCTTCTCGGTCACCTGAACCGTTCCCAGATGATTCGCATCGTCTTCGCTTGTCATAACCTGTTGGAAAAGACCTTTTATAAAGATAGGCCCCAAGAGCTGCCTTCTTTTGAAGAATCAAAGTTGCAACAGGCAGATCTTGAACGGCTTCGAAGAGCTTCCGGGAATCTTTTAATGCAGACCTTAAAGACCACCCAGTTTTTCCGCATGCGTATTTTAGATGCCGATAGTTCCGTAGGATTCGTCAATTTTTTAAATCGGTTCTTTAAATTTCTGATCCGTGAGAATGCGCTCTCAGAGTTTCTTATCAACCGCATCTACCAGCTCTTTAATTTTCTCCTCTTCTTCTCCTGGAGGTTTTCCCTCTTTTACACGGAAAAAGGGGTGCGCTTGAAGGCTCTCTTTACAAACAAATACCATCAGGCAGGCACTGTAGCCCTTCCTGCAGGGCTGTGGCAATGGGAAAAGCGGAATGCTTGGATGCTCAAAGAGCTTCACCGCTGTTTTGCTGATTTTCAACACTTGCAGCCGTTTCAATCTTGCTGAAATCGAGAAGCTGGTTGCAGAGTCCAAAGACCTTTTGCAAAAGGACGATCCGGTTATCTCTTAACACGGGATCTTCGCACAGGATTCTGACCTCCTCGAAGAGGCGGGCAAGGGGTTTGTGAAGCGTTGCCATCTTCTCAAAGGCGCAAGCATAATCATGGGCAGCCAAAAGAGAAGCCCACTCCGTTTCCAGCTGGCTTAAAACGCTGAAGAGCTCTTGTTCTGCCGGCTCGGTTGCAAGGGAGGGGTTGAAGGGGATGTTTAAAGGCTTTTCGAGAATCCCTTTGGCCCTTTTGTACACCTCGACGAGTTGGTCAAAGAGCGCACCTTTGGCTCGAAACTGGTGAAGAGAGCGGATTTTACAGAGCTGATCATAGGGGTCTTTTAGCTGAGAGGCCACAGCGGCATGGATGACATCTCGCTTAAATCCCATCTCTTCAAAAATCCCTTGTGCGCGCGCCGTTAAAAAATGGAAGATCTCCTCGATGGCGCCGGCGGGAATGGAAAAAGAAAAATGGGCCGCGCATGCCTGAAAAAGGGAGGGAAGATCGCAGCTTAGCTCCTCTTTTAAGAAGAGATGGATGAGGCCGATGGCTTGGCGTCTTAAGCCGTAGGGGTCCGAAGAGGAAGTGGGCTTGAGGCCCACGCTAAAGTATCCCAAAAGATTGTCAATTTTGTCTGCCAAAGAGAGAGCAAGGCCCACGGCTGTTTGCGGAAGCGGCCCCCCTTCGCATCTGGGGAGCCAGTGCTCTTCCAATGCTCTTGCCACCTCGGGGTCTTCATTTTGTTTTTGAGCGTAGATTTTTCCGATGGTCCCCTGCAGCTCGGGAAATTCCTTGACAAGCGCTGTGGCAAGATCGGACTTGCACAGGGTTGCTGCCCTCGCGCATTTGATCTCATCAGCAAGAGAGAGAGCATCATTGATTGTCTTGATGTGGGAGGTCATGCGGATCACCTTCTCAAAGAGAGTTCCGAGCTCTTTTTGAAAGGTCATGGTTTTTAAGGTTTCATTAAAGGCGTCAAGAGGGCGTTTTAAGTCTTGGGCATAGAGAAAGACCCCATCGGCGAGGCGGGCGGAGAGCACCTTTTGATTTCCCTCCCGGATAAGATCGGAGGGGGTATTGTCTGCAGTGATCACAAAACTATTTTTAAGCCTTCCCTCTCTGTCCTCTAGTGGAAAGTAACGTTGATGCGCCACCATTTCTAAGGAAAGAACCTCTTTGGGGGCTTCCAGATAGCGGGAATTAAAAGAACTCACGGTCAGCTCGGGCCATTCGGTCAAGAAGAGCACTTCCTTTAAGACCCGATCCTTTTCAAGCGCGTGCGCCTTTTGACTTTCCTCAATCTTCTTCAACTGTTCACAAATGCTCTGCTTTCTTTCCTCGATGTCTGCAAGGACGAAGTGTTCTTTAAGACGCGGAAGGTAGTCGTCGGCGTGTTTTAGAGCGATGCGTTTGAAAGAGCGTTGAGCATGTCCATAACTCACTTTTCCGGAGAAAAGATTTCCAAGTTCAAAGGGGATGACCCGATTCCCGAAGAGGGCGACAATCCAGCGAAGCGGCCTGGGATAGAGAAGATCCAGATCGCCCCAGCGCATCTTTTTTGGGAAGTCCAGATTGGAAATGATAGAGGGAAGCTTTTGTGCAAGCAAGGCGAGAGTGCTCTTTTTGGCTTGAGTGAAGGTGTAGTGCAGATATTCTCCCTCAACAGAAAGCCCTTTGAATGCTCTTTTTGTCACAGTTTCTAAAGAGGGATTTTCCCAACCGATGGCCTTAAAAAATCCCGCTCCTTGCGGCGTGAGGGCGCCCTCTTTTGTAAAAGCGAGCGCGAGCTTCGGTCCGCGCCGTTTGATGAGTTGAGAAGGAGTTCCTCCTAAAACGTTGCTGACGTGCACAGCAATCCTTCTTGGGGTTGCATAGGCAGCGATCCTTTCATAGGAGATTCCTTCCTTCTCCAAGAGCTCTTGAAGATGGCTTGCCAGGCTTTTACAGCCGATGGGAACAAAGAAGGCGGGGAGCTCCTCGGAGCCAATTTCCACAAGGAGAGCTTCTTTTTTGCGGGGGTTAAAGTGTTTTGGAAGAGTTTTCGGCTCTCTTGTTTTCGACGTCTCTTTGGGCAGAAGAAGCGGAAAGCCGAGCTTTTCTCTTGAAGAGACGTAGGCGGCGGCGATAAGTCTTGACAGATCCCGTACGCGGGCAATGTAGCCGGTTCGCTCCGTGACCGAAATGACCCCTCGAGCCTCGAGGATGTTGAAGGCGTGGGAAGCTTTGATCACAAAGTCGTACGCAGGAAGGGGAAGATCGCGGGCGATGAGCTCTTTTGCCTCTCTTTCGAAGTCGTTAAAATGGGAAAGCCACATCTTCGTGGTGGCAGCTTCGAAGTTGTAGGCGCTCCACTGCACCTCCTGTTCCAAAACAATGTCTCGGAAAGTGAGCGTTTCATTCCATTTGAGGTCTAAAAAGTGGTTTACCCCTTGGAGAAACATCGCCAGACGCTCCAGTCCATAGGTCAGCTCGACGCTAATGGGCTTTAAGGGTTGGCTTCCCACCATCTGGAAGTAGGTAAATTGGGTCGCCTCCATGCCGTCGATCCACACCTCCCAGCCCAGACCCCAGGCCCCTTGCGTGGGCGCCTCCCAATCATCCTGGACGAAGCGGATGTCATGATCCTTTAGACGGAGTCCCGCTGCCTCCAGCGATTTTAAATAAGTCTGTTGGATCTGTGGAGGGGAGGGCTTGACGATCACCTGGAATTGATGAAAGAGATGCATGCGGTTGGGATTTTCTCCATATCTTCCGTCCGTGGGCCGGCGTGAGGGTTCGACATAGGCGGAAGCATAGGGTTCGGGACCAAGACACCTTAAAAAGGTTGCCGGGTTGAAGGTGCCGGCTCCCATTTCCAGGTCGTAACCCAGGTGGATGACGCACCCCTCTTTTTCCCAAAAGAGGGTCAATCGTCGTATCAATTCCTGAAAAGTAATCATTTAAACGCCGCTCAAGAAAGTCGAGTTTAACCCATCGGAATTTATCTCGCTATCTTCATTTCATATTCATTTTTGCTTGAGAAATTCAAAGAGGGAATGAAATCCTTAGAGGATTTTCTGCAAACGCCGAAGGACTTGTTTTGCGGTTGGACGCTTGTGTCGGCTGTATTGCAACATGTCGGCCACAAGGAGGGCAAGTTTTGCTCCTTCAGGATTTAAGGCGCGTTGGGCATCAAAATCTTCGTCGTCGATGAGGATCCATCCTCTTTCATTGAGCTCTGTTTCGTCATCGATCTCTTCCAAATCTTGTCGGATAAAGGAAGAAATCTCTTCTCCTAAAAGAGACAATAAAACGAATCCTGCCGACCAAATATCGTCTCGTTGGTCTGCCTTTTCTTTTCCGTTTAACTGCTCTGGGGACATGTAATAGGGGCTTCCTCCTTTCAGATGACTCTCCTTTTTCGGGATCGATAAACCAAAATCAGCGATGCGAAGAGCATCTTTCGTGTCGATCAGGATATTTTCCGGTTTGATGTCTTTATGAATGATCCCGGCGTCATGGATGGCGCTTAAGCCTTCTAGAAACTCTTGTGCCCAGATTTTTTTTGTGGCTTTCGAGATCCTCTCATCCAAAGCGTGTGAGAGATCGCAGCGTGCCTTATCCATGATGAGAACGAACGTGCGCTTGGAGCCGCTCTTTTTTATTCCTTCGATTGAACCGTGAATCCCGACGATGTGGTCGCGCTCGTCGGGCTTGATGCGGCAATAGGAGTCGTAGCCTTTCTTATCCCGACTCTTGGAGCAGCTGTACCTGTTAGGATGGAGCGATGTGGCAAGGGCAAGCATTTTTTGATGAACGAGATCAAAAGCCGGTTTGACTGTCGAAAAACTTCCGCTTCCGATCTGATGGTCAAAAGCCGATCGATTAAGCTTGAGGATGACAGTGCCGTCTGCAAAGAAAAGAAGCGAGCGGACAAGCCCAGATTCCCTTGGCCGGATCTGCAGATAGTCCATTCCGCTTTTCCAGCATCTTTCCGTATAGGCGGCATGATTCTGCTTGGTAAAGTCAAGAATTTCTTGCAACTCCTCTTCGCTTAAATTGGAAGATTCCTGGATTTTCGAGAGCGTCTCAAATGTTTCGGCATTGCGCATTGCGGGAGCGGCTTGTGTGTAAAAGAAGAGTCTCTTTTGAGCGTTTTTTACATCAGGGCAGGCAAAAAAAGCTTTGGCGACATCTTGAATTTTGTCGTTCTCATCATGAACGACGAGCCATTTTTTTGCCGAGGCTTTGTTGATCAGAACCTGTTGCGGTCCCTTTCCATCAAGCAAGTCTATCTCTGCTTCAAAGAAGAACCATTTTTCCCAAAGAGAGAGAGAGGATGAAGCTCTCTTCTGGTCGAAGGTTTTGCAAGCGATGGAGCTACATACCCCCGGAAGCACAATCCTTTTGTTCGGCGATCCCGCCAGGAGATTGGGCATCCACCGGCGGCGCGAAAAAGGCTCAATGTGTGAAATATGTAAAGTTGAAGAATTAGTCATTATCTATTAATTATATTATTTATATAAACACTATTTTATCAAAAATAATTATTTTTATCTATAGCATAGTTTATGTTTGTAGTTTATATTAATCCGGAAGCTGCTGAGAAAGAAAGGCTTAGGAAGCGACTGATTTTTAGCGTGTAGAGAACTTAGCAAGGCCTCTCAATGCAAGATGTAAAATTTTTTCTTTACACGAGCTAAGGCGATTGATTTATTTGAAGCTCTTCTGATAAGATTAATTTAAGTCATGTTAAAGGGAGTGTTATGGATATCACTGTTTTAACCCAATTAAAGCTGCTCGCTCCCAAGGAGCGTGTAGAGGCTCTCAAGACCCTCATGAACATTGAGGGGAACAAAGTTGCCAAGACGGCAAACCGATTGATTCAAGAACTCGCTAAGGAGCATCAGAGTTTAAGTCGGGAATTGGCAATTAAAAATTCATGGAAACGGCAAGTCTCAATGCTTGATGGCGGAATGAGCGCTTCGGCTGCTCAGACGAGCGATCTCGCCCTTTCCACCTTCTCTTCCTAAAAAGAGCGCCTGTTCTATACCGAACGCACTTCAAAAATTGGATTTGGGCCGACGCGAAAACTCCCCTCGAGGCTTTGGCGCAGCCGAAATTCCAATTTTTCAAGTGCGTTCGGTATACAGGTCGGATGAAATCTTCTTATCTAAAAAGAAGAAACAGTTTATCAAAGATATATCCAAGTAACTTTGATGTTGCCTCGACTTTGTGCAATTTGCGAGGCCGCAGGAGAACCACGTTTTGGGCATTGCGATTCTATTGACTCTTTTACGGATCTTGTTTGGGCCTCTCTTTCTGCTTCTCTATCTCTATTACGATGCCTTCGCTATCCCTTTGAAGCTGCTGCCCTATCTCCTCATTTGCTTAATGGCGCTCTCCGAGCTATCAGATCTTTTTGACGGGCTTTTGGCTCGAAAAAAGAATCAAGTGACGAACCTGGGAAAGATCTTGGATCCCATGGCCGACAGCATCTTTCGCATCTCTGTCCTCCTCACCTTTACCCAAGGAATCATTCGGCTGCCGATGATTCTTGTCTTTGTCTTCATCTACCGGGATATGGTGATCAGCACCCTGCGAACGGTGTGCGCCTTGAAAGGGGTCGCTTTGGCGGCGCGCCTCTCCGGAAAGATCAAAGCTGTTCTTCAGGCGGTAGTTGGTTTTTTTATCCTTCTTTTGCTCATTCCCTATTCATGGGGTTTGTTAAGCCTGGAGCGGCTTAGGGATTTAAGTCTTTATGCAGTCTCCCTTGCCGCTCTCTATACCCTCCTTTCTGCTGCGGAGTATCTGATTGCCAACCGTTCCTATATCAAGCGGGCTTGAGCAGCTCTTGGTAGAGGCTTAAGTATTGAGGAGTCGCTTGCTTCCAGCTAAAGTCGTGAGCAAGGGCATGTCTGATGAGAAGATGCCATTTTTGAGGATCGGTCTCTTGGCAGGTTAGGGCGCGATCGAGCGCCCAATGCACCCCTTCCCTGTCGGGGAAGTCAAAAGAGAAGCCGTTGCGCTCGCTGAGAGGAGCGTCGGAAGTGTCGATGTCAAAGACGGTATCGGCAAGCCCTCCTGTTTTGCGGACAATGGGGATAGAGCCGTAGCGCATCGCTATCATCTGCGTCAGGCCGCAGGGCTCGAAGAGAGAGGGGATGACGAAGAGGTGGGCTCCCGCATAGATGAGATGTGCAAGTTCTTCATCTTGCTCAAAATTTAAAGAGAGCTGGCTTTTCGGATAGGTTTTTTTCAAGGTTGCCAGGGCTTTCATCACCTCTTCCTCAGGCTGGGATCCGAGGAGGATATACTGTCCGCCCTTTTCTAACGTGCGCTCGATGGCTTGAAGGATCAGTTTTGGACCTTTTTGGCTTACCAACCGGGTGATGCTGCCTAGAAGAGTTTTTTTTTGATGGGAGAGAGAGCACCTTTTACACAGCTCTTTTCTGTTTTCTTCTTTCCCCGCGAGAACGGCTGCAAACTCTTTGTCGCTCAAAGAGGAAGAGACGGCATAATTTTTTTTCAAATAGGGGTCGGTTTGAGGATTCCAAAAATTTTCATCAATGCCGTTGAGGATGCCTCGGAATTTGTTCTTGTGTTTGCAAAGAATCTCATGAAGGCCGAAGCCGCCCAGGGGGGTTTTGCTCTCTTTTTCAAAGGTGGGAGAGACCGTTGTGACCCCATCGGCATAGACGATGCCTCCTTTGAGCAAATTAACCAGAAGCGGTTGAAAAGGGTCCTGCATCCTCTCCGGATGGAGGTAGTGGCTCCCATTGAGACCAATCCTTGATAAATGGAAAGGAGAGCTCTTTCCCTGATACTGGAGGTTATGAATGGTTAGAACAAGAGCGCCGGCTCGCATGCCCTCTTTTGAATAGAGGTCTTTATAGAGAGGCGCGACCAAAGACGTGGGCCAGTCATGAAGGTGGAGAATATGAGGACGAAGCTGCATTTGGAAGAGAAATTCGCAAGCGGCTTTGGAAAAGTAGGCAAAGCGGTCGATGTCATCATGCGCGCCATAGATGATCCCTCGGGTAAAGTAGTAGTGAGGATGGTGGGGGTCGATGAGGAAGAGAGAGAGGTTGTCGTGAGTTGCTTTCCAAATGGTATTATTGAATCGTTGCGACCCTTCAGCTACCCAAAGATCCCGATGGGCCACCGTGAGATTGTTAAGATGGTTCCATTGAATACAATCATACTTGGGAAGGATGATCTCGACCCGATGGCCTTCTTTGACTTGCGCTTTGGAAAGCCCGTAGATGACATCTCCCAAGCCCCCCACTTTAGCTACCTGGGCTAATTCGGTAGCAATATGAATGATATGCATCCGCTCGGGGAGGGCCATGTTTGATTCTTTTTCTTAATCCTAACTTTCAACGAAAATATTAACAAGTCTTGGATCGCCGGCCTTTCCTTTGCATTATATTCTTGAGCAAGCTACTATACATTGCGTCGTAAAGCAAAGTGATTTTTTTTAGCCGCTGGGGTGTCGCCAAGTGGTAAGGCAGCGGTTTTTGGTACCGCCATTCGGAGGTTCGAATCCTTCCACCCCAATCTATTTTCTGAGTGAAGATGAAGAAGAATATTTTGATCTTTTCAGGGAGTTCTCATCCAGACTTGGCCCGTCGGGTTGCCGAAGCGCTCGATCTCTCGCTAGGAGAGGTAAAGATCGACCGCTTTCCGGATGGCGAGATAGGCATTCGCATTTTGGAGAATGTCCGCGGGCGCGATGTCTTTGTTGTACAGTCTATCGCCCACTATCCGAACCGCTATCTGATGGAAATGCTGATCTTTGTGGATGCTTTGAAACGCTCTTCTGCCAAGTCGATTACAGCGGTGATTCCCTATTTCGGGTATGCGCGGCAGGATCGGAAGAATAGCGAAAGGGTTCCCATTACCTCCAGGCTTGTGGCCGATCTCTTGGAAAAAGCAGGGGTGACGCATGTCATTGCTCTTGATCTGCATGCCGATCAGGTGGAAGGGTTTTTCAATATTCCTGTGGATCATTTACATGCATGCGCTTATCTTGTGGAAGCGGCAAAGAGACTGAACCTGAATAAAGCGATGGTCGTAGCTCCAGATTTGGGGAGTGTGCGCATGGGCCGTATTTTTGCCAAAGCCTACGGCGCCGAGTTTGCTGTTGTGGAAAAGAAGCGCATTGAAGCCAAGAGCGTCCAAGGAATTGCAGTGATTGGCGATGTGAAGGGACGCGATCTTCTCTTTGTCGATGACATCTATGCGACAGGAGCGACGCTCTCTGCTGCCGCCACGCTTTGCCGCAAAGCGGGTGCGGAGCGCCTTTTTGCCCTGGTGGTGCATGGACTCTTTTGTGAAAGCGCTACGGAAGAGAGTCCCATTGAGAAGGTGGTCGCAACGAATTCCGTGCCCCTTCCTCTTGCGATGAAGGGGAAAAAGATAGAAGTTGTCTCCGTGCATACCCTCTTTGCAAAGGCAATAGAGGCGATTGCCGCGGGCAACTCTCTTTCTTCTTTGCATGGAGGATGAAGAGGTTTTTTAATTGACGATCCTTTGAGGAGATAGAACTATGAAGTTAACCGCCAAGGTGCGTGAGAAAGAAAAAAAGAGAGATGCAATAAGAATTCGGAGGGAAGGAGATATCCCTGCAGTGCTCTATACTCCCGGGAAAGCGACCCGGCTGCTGACCGTAAAGGGAGATGAATTTGCAGCTCTTGTGCGCACAATTAAGAAAGATCATCTTTCCACGACCAAGATTTGTTTAGATGTTGAGGGGAAGTCCCGAGATGTGATTGTCAAAGATATCCAGTATCATCCGACATCCTACCAGGTTATCCATCTGGATTTTGAAGAGTTGCTCGAGGATGTCCCCGTGACGATCCCTGTTCCCGTGAACTGTACGGGGGTGATGGAGTGCGCAGGGATCAAACTCGGAGGTTATTTAAGACAAGTGATGCGGCAAGTGAAGGTGCAGTGCTTGCCCAAGATTATTCCCGCATCTTTTGATCTAGATGTCTCTCAATTGGGGATCCTGCAATCTTTGAGGCTCTCGGATTTGAAGATCCCGGAAGGGATCCGCCCTTTGGCCAATCTCAGCGAGGTCGTTGTCGTCATTGTAAAACGGTAGTGTCGCCGCCTGCAAATTATGGAGAAAAAAAAACTCATCGTAGGACTTGGAAATCCTGGAAGGGAATACGAAAAGACACGGCACAACATGGGATATGAAGTGGTCAAAGCTTTTGCAGAGAAACAGAGACTGTCGTTTAAAAGAAAATTTGCTCTTTTGGGACGCGTGGCAATGGGAGTTGTCTCGGATAAACAGATCGTGCTTCTTTTGCCGACGACCTATATGAACCGTAGCGGGAGCGCCGTGAAACGCTGTTTGACTCGCTATCGCATCGGAAATGAGGAGCTGTTGGTGATTGTGGATGATGTGGATCTTCCCTTTGGGAAGCTCCGCATGAGAGAGAAAGGAAGCTCCGGCGGTCACAATGGCTTAAAGAGCATCGAAGAGACCCTGGGCACGCAGAACTATGCCCGTCTTAGGGTGGGGATTAGCGATCATGCAGAAGGAGAACTCGCAGATTATGTGTTGGCGCGATTTACTTCTGACGAGAGTGTGCAACTTCCTTTAGTGATTGAAGAAGCTGTGGATGTGGTGCAGCGCTTTGTGGAAAGTTAAATAACTATAACAGAGGTAGAAAGAGAGATGAAACAAGAGAGAAAGCAGTTGTACGAAGGGATGTATATCTTAAGTACAACGCTTAGCGAAGAGGCGCGTGCAAAAGCTTTGGATCGCATCACGACGGGGATGAGCGAGCAGGGCGGCGAGGTTCATAAGATTTTTGACTGGGGAAGGAAAAAACTTGCTTATGAGATTAAGGGAAAGAGAGAAGGGTATTACTACATCATCTACTTTACCTCTCCTTCATCTTCGATGACTCATTTATGGAGCGAGTATCATTTGAACGAAGATCTCATCCGTTTTATGACGACCGAGGCAAAGAGTGTTCCAGAAAACATCGAATTTAAATCTTTAGTTCGAGAATAGGTTAAAATATGGCCATGAGAAAATATAGCATTGAAAACAACCGGAAGAAGCAGTGCCCTTTTACCGCAGCAGGCAGCAAAGAGATTGATTATAAAGATGCGGATACTTTGATCCAATTCATTACGGAACGGGGAAAGATCCTTCCGAGGAGGATCACCGGGGTCTCCGCCCATTATCAGAAGCTTTTGGCTGCCGCCATCAAAAGAGCGCGATACATGGCGCTCCTTCCTTTTGTTGCAAGAGATTAACTGGAGATTAAGAAGATATGACAATACAGAAGAATCAACTCCTTTTACTCGAAGACGTCGATGGGCTGGGCCGTTGCGGAGATGTAGTCTCTGCAAAGCCGGGATTCATCCGCAACTATTTATTGCCAAGAGAGATGGCAGTCTATGCCAACAAACATACCCTGCGCATGCGCTCGAAGCTGCAGGAAGAGCGGGCCAAGCGTGCCATCCACGATAAAAAAGAGGCCGAAGAGCTGGCTCTGCGAATTAACGAGATGAAACTTGAGCTCGAGGTAAAAGTCGATCCTGACGGTCACATGTATGGTTCCGTCTCCTCTTTAGACCTTGTTCATCTCCTTGAAAAGGAAGGAATTGCTGTTGAGAGGAAAAACTTCCTGCTTCCCCATGCGATCAAAACACTAGGAGAACATCCCATTCCCCTGCGCCTCAAAGAGGGAGTGCCCGCCACTTTTACCTTGAGGATTAACAGCGACATCGTGATTAAACCTCTACTCCCTGCCGGCGAAGAAGGAGCTCTTCCTCAAGAAGAGAGTGCACCGAAAGAAGAGAGTGCGCCGGAAGAAGGAGGAGCATCGAGAGAATGAGCATGAGGCTCTTTTCTCCTGCTAAAGTAAACCTTTTTTTCAAGGTGATCAAAAAGCGAGAGGACGGCTATCATGAGATTGCATCTCTGATCGGAGCGATCTCTCTTGGAGACTCTCTTATCTTTGCTCATTCTGACGAAGAGCGACTCTTTTGCGATCATCCTGAAGTGCCTTTGGGCGAAGAAAATCTGATTCTGAAAGCAGCTCAACTCTTCCGCAAGAGAAGCGGCCTCTCTTTTCGTCTCTCCGTTACGTTAGAAAAACGCATCCCTTTGCAAGCAGGCCTTGGGGGAGCCAGCAGCAATGCGGCAACCACGCTGTGGGGTCTCAATGAGATGCAAAAGCGCCCCTTTTCTCAAAAGCAATTAGAAGAGATGGGGGCAGAACTGGGATCCGACGTTCCTTTTTTCTTTTCTGAAGGATTTGCTTTTTGCAGCGGGCGCGGGGAAAAATTGACCCCTATTCCTTTTCTCTCTCTTTCTCACTATGTCATCGCTAAACCTCCTTATGGCCTTTCTACTTCTTTGGTTTATCAAATGACGCGGCCCGATGATCACTCTTTTTCCGATCCACTCTCTTGTCTGCAAGAGTTGCAAAGAGGAAAAGTCTCTTGTTTCAATGATCTGGAACCGGCGGCCTTTCGGATGCGACCGGAGCTCAAGGCCTTCAAGGAGAGCCTTCTTAAGCTCGGCTTCCAAGAGGTCTCTATGACAGGGAGCGGATCAGCATTTTTATGTAGTGGGCATGCTTCTCTTCCTATTTTCAAAGAGGAAAAAGGAGCCTTGTTTCCTGTCTCTTTTATCCAAAGGAAAGAAAAAGAGTGGTGGAGGAATTCCGACCATATGCTAACCTCGTAAAAAAAGTTGGAATCATGCTATGGGGAAGAAGACGAAAATCTATGAAGATCAGCTCATTGTGATCACCGGAGCCGCCGGATTTATTGGCTCTGCCGTTGTCAGGCATCTCAATGATCAAGGGTTGACGAATCTGATTCTTGTTGACAACATTCAGGAGACGACCAAATGGAGAAATCTTCTTCAGAAAAGATTTATCCAGTTCATTCCTAAGGAGAACCTTTTTACCTGGCTAGAGGGAAGAGAGAGGGAGATAGAGGCCTTTATTCATCTGGGAGCATGCAGCGATACCTTAGAGAAAAATGGCGATTATCTGATGGAAAACAATTATCACTATAGTATCCGCCTTGCGGAATACGCTCTCCAAAATGACCATCGTTTGATTTATGCCTCTTCGGCGGCGACCTACGGAGCAGGAGAACTGGGCTTTTCAGACGATCACGACTTGCTCGATCAGCTCAAACCCCTCAACCTTTACGGCTATTCGAAACATCTCTTTGATCTTTGGCTCAAGGAGCAAGGAGCGCTCGAGAAGGTCGTTGGACTCAAATTTTTTAACGTCTTTGGTCCCAATGAAAATGAAAAGGGACGCATGGCATCGATGGTATTCAAGGCTTATACCCAGGTTTTAAAGGAGGGAGTGATCCGCCTCTTTAAATCCTCGGAGCCCGACAAATATGGCAATGGAGAACAGAAGCGGGATTTCATCTACGTTAAAGACGTCGTTCCCATGGTTTGCGACTTCCTTGAAAATGATGTCACAGGTATCTTTAATCTAGGGAGAGGGAAGCCCTCTACCTGGAATGAGATGGCCCGAGCGGTTTTTTTAGCATGCGACAAGCCCTCTCGGATTGAATATATCGCAATGCCCGAGGATCTTGCCTTGCAATATCAAAACTACACCTGCGCGGATATGAGCAAGTATTTTCATCAGTTTAAAATCAAACCTTCCAGGCCTCCTTTTAAGTATACTCTAGAAGAGGGTGTAGGCGATTATATCCGCAATTATCTCTTGAAGGATGAGAGATGGTAAAAGTCGTTGGTCTGTTGAGTCAGCTCAACACCGTTCGCGTTCTTGTGATCGGTGATTTCATGCTAGACACGTATACAAGGGGAAAAGTGAAGCGCATCTCTCCCGAAGCGCCCGTCTCTGTCTTGCATGTGCAGAGTGAAGACAGCCTCCCGGGCGGGGCAGGGAACGTGGTCTTGAATCTCATCTCTTTAGGGGCTAAAGTGACGGCCATCGGACGTGTCGGAGAGGATGCAGCAGGCTCGCAGCTGATCCGTTCCCTGGAGCAAGAAGGCGTTGACGTGAGCGGCATCCTCCTTCAAAAAGGATTTCAAACCCCTGTAAAAAACCGCCTCATCGCAGACTCTCAGCAAGTGCTTCGCGTTGATTTTGAGACGCCCTCTCCCATCTCTGAGACCTTTGAGCAACTGGTGATCAAAAAAATACTCTCTCATCTCGAATCCGTGGACATTGTGACAGTATCGGATTATGGCAAGGGATTTTTATCCCGTCTTCTTTTACGCACCGTGATCCAGAATGCAAAAAAAAGAAAGATTCCGATCATTGTCGACCCCAAGGGGGTCGATTTTACCGTCTATCGCTACGCCACCATCCTCAAGCCCAATCTTTCCGAGGCTTATGCTGCTGCAAAGCTTCCTTTGGATGCTCCCTTAGACCATGTTGCAGACGTCCTCCTCCAAAATGTCCATGTGGATATGCTTCTCATTACGCGCTCCGAAGAGGGAATGACTCTTTTCACCAAAGAGGGAGAACGCATGGATTTTCCTGTCAGACTGAAGGAGGTCATTGATGTCACAGGCGCCGGGGATACCGTTCTTGCTGTGATCAGTATGGCGCTTGGCAATGGGCTGGGGATCAAATATGGGGCAGAAATTGCCAACATTGCCGCAGGAATGGCCATTGAAAAGGTGGGATGCACTCGTATCAACCTCTCCGAACTCGCCGTGCGCCTGCTCGAATACGACGTCGAGAATAAGATCTTTGACGAAGAGCATCTTTTTGCCTTGAAACACGCCTTAAATGGAAATCAATATACGGTTTTGGGACTGGACAGCACGCAGGGGATGACCACCGCTTTGTTTAGAAGCATGAGGCAGATCGCGTCGAAAACAAAAGAGAAAAAACTGATTGTCTATTTGCGGGATAATGAACCGGATGAAGAGTTTGTCTCTCTTCTTTCTTCTCTTTCTGAAGTGGACTTTATCATCTTAAAATGCGAAAGCTTAAAGAATCTCTGCGAGATCATCCGTCCTGAAGAGGTCTACGTGATCAAGGACGACATGCTCATCTCTCTTGAGAATCCCTCGGACCTTTTGGAACTTTCTATGGCGTCCACAATTATACCCAAACAACTTCAGTTTCTTTTAGCCTCTCAATCCTCTCTTCAAGGGGAGGATGCGTAGCAAAGAGAGCAACCAGCCCCCTTTTTGAGGGCGTGGAGATCTTTAGCGATTGGAAAGCAGCCTTTTCGAATCCCTTCTCTTTTTCTCTGCTCGCAGCTTTTAAGGATTCCAGAGCGGCGATCATCTTCCTCTTCCCTGCAAGAAACGCGCCTCCTCGATCGGCGCGAAATTCTCTTTTCCGGGAAAAGAAAGCGATGGCAAGCGATCCAAGAATCAAAAAGGCAAACTCAAACAGGTAGACCAAAAAAGGATATGCAAAGCTGTTCATACTCTGTGAAGAGCGTTCCTTGGAGCGATTGCCCATGCTGGCAAACAGATAGGCGAGAATGCGTGCAAGAAACATGACAAAGGCATTGACGATTCCTTGAAGAAGGGTCATGGTAATCATGTCTCCGTTCACAATATGGGAGATTTCATGGGCGAGGACTCCCTCGAGTTCATCACGGGTCATCTTGTTTAAAAGTCCCGAAGAGACGGCAACGAGTGCGCGCCTTTTACTCGGTCCCGTCGCAAAAGCGTTCATCTCCAAAGAGTCGTAAATCCCTACCTGCGGCATCTCAGTGAGGCCTGCCTGTCTGGAAAGGGAGTGGACGAGAAGGACAAAGGAGGAGTGCTCAGGATGCGCAGAATGAGGATCAAGGAGACGCACTTTCATGAGCCAGGTCGCCATTTTCCTTGAGAGCAAAAGAGAGATGAAAGCGCCGCCAAAGCCCCAAATCAGACAGAAAATCAGAAGGGAATAGAGATCCAGACCATAGGCTGTCAGATAAGGCCGAACACCCAATACCTGCAGGATTAAAGAGAGAGTCAGAACAACAAGAATGTTGACTGCGGCAAATAAAAAAAGACGACGCAACCATTGCATAAATCGAGCTCTCCTTAATTTGAGAACACTATTTTACTTATCGACATCCTGTCTGTCAAGACATTGAAAATATGATTTCCATTGCATCTAAAGAACCCATTTGAGATGACTGTACCCCTTTCCGGCAGCCGGTTGTTGACTCTATTAAATTGGGATTGAGAGGTAAAAAAAAGATCATGCAAGAGAAAAAGGCCTGTTATGTTTTAATTACCTGCGATGATCCCAATGATGAAGGAAAAATGCAGGTTGAGATGTCTTATGAGGGCGACATCAATCTGGCGGCATTGATGATTGATCAGGCTCATGACTTTATTCACGAGGCTTTAGAAGAGGGATGAGAGCAACGCTTCCGGCTGTCAGCGACTTAAAAGAGTGGTACCGGCTCCATCAAAGAGAGATCCTTGAAGATTATTTTACTTTCTTGAAATTCCCCTCTTTGAGCACAGATCCTGCGTACAAGCTGTCTGTCCGCGAAACAGCTCTGTGGTTAAAAGAGTTTTTACAAAAGTGCGGCCTATGCGCTGAGCTGTGGGAGACGACGGGCCATCCTGTTGTCTTTGCCTCTCTTCTGCATGCCGGCCCCGATCGACCTACCCTCCTTTTTTATGCGCATTACGATGTACAGCCCGTCGATCCCATAGGAGAGTGGCATTCTGATCCCTTTGATCCGGTCTTAAAAGAGGGGAAAGTCTATGCCCGTGGAGCCAGCGACAACAAGGGGCAATGTTTTTACACTCTTTGTGCCATTCGCGCCTATCTTGAACTGATGAAAGAATCTGCGGTCAATATCAAGGTCTTCATTGAAGGGGAGGAAGAGATCGGGAGTTTGGGGACGGCAGGGATTCTTGCTTCTAAAGAAAAAGAACTCAAAAGCGATTATCTCTTTCTTCTCGATTTCGGAATTTCTAACGCTCACTCTCCTGCGGTGATGATGGGGATGCGCGGTCTTCTCTCTTTGGAAGTAACGGTTCAAAATAGCGCGATTGATCTGCACTCCGGAGTGCATGGAGGAATGGCTCTAAACCCCAATCATGCGCTGCTGTCTGCTCTCTCCAAGATGTGGACGGAGAGCGGTCGCATTGCCATCCCGGGTTTTTTTGATGATGTTGCGCTGCCCGCCCAGGAGGAATTGGATCGATACGACTTAAGCTTTGATCCGGTAAGCTACAAGAACAAGTTCGGCATCAAAGCCTGTATCCCCACTCCCGGGGCCTCTCTTTTGGAGTCTAACTGGTTTTATCCATCACTTGACGTGAATGGGATGTACGGAGGGTACTGCGGGGAAGGATTCAAGACGGTGATTCCGGCCAAGGCAAGAGCAAAAATCTCTTGCCGCCTTGTCCCTCATCAAGATCCTCACAAGATTGCAGAGGCTCTGACTGCATTTTTAAAAAATCACCTCTCTGAAAACCTTCATGTAGAGATTAAAATTCTTCAACAGCACGCCTCTTATCGGGCTGCTTGGGATACAAATGTTGTAAAAATATCAAAAGAAGCTTATGAAGAAGTATTTAGTAAGGAGTGCCGCTATCTCCTTTGCGGAGCCACAGTTCCCCTTGTTCCGAAACTTGCGTTTTATTCTGGAGGCGAGGCGGCTCTCATTGGGGTAGCATTAGATAGTGATGACATGCATGCCCCGAATGAGCATTTTGATCTGGAACGGTTTGAAAAGGGATTTTTAGTGATTGGAAGGATTTTGATCTCATGTTCGAGCTTTTCGTAGAGCTCAGAAAAAAACTCTTTTCCAAAGAAGAAAAGAGGGGAAGAGTGCTTCTTTTGTCTTTAGCACTTGCTCCGCTTTTTTTTCTTTCTACGCTTGTTCTACTCTTTTTAACCGTTTCTTCCTCGCTTCCTCGACACCCTCTCTGGTCTTTTGGGCTCCTTGCCTCATTGATTCTTGGACTTTTCCTCTCTTTGCTCTCTTTTCTCGAGGGAAGAGAGGCTGTTTCACAGTTAGAGGAACTGGAGCACGAAAAGACGAAGCAAAAGAGCCTTTTTGACGCGCAGCAAAAAGAGATGCAAAAGAGAGAGGAGCAGGAGCGCGAAGAGACAAAGAGAAAACTCGCAACCCTGCAGTTGCAATGTGAAGAGGCCCAAAAAAGAGCACGCCTCTTTGAGGAGCTCTCAACGGTCAAGCGGTATGATTGGGAGCAGATAGAAGAAGAGAAGGAGGCCCTCTTTCAGGAGAAAGCCGTCGCCTTGCAGGAAATTTCTGCTCTTAAAGAAGAGCTCTTTGCCCAGGAGGGCAAGGGGCTTTCTCTTCAAAAAAAACTAGATGAGAAGCTCTTGGAGTCAAAAAAAGAGGTCGAAGAACTCCTCTTTCAGCGACGGGAAGATGAGAGTCATGTTCAAAGTTTGGAACAGGCAATGAAGTGTCAAGAAGAGCTCATTGCTCAGCTAAGCGCCGCCAAACCTCCACGCAAGCGGAAACCGGGCACCTCCAAAAGCAAGGTAGCCGAAGCGCTTGAAAAACAGCAGCTCTCATTAGAAATTTTATCTTGAACTCGACTTTGCAAAGTCGAGGCTTCCGCCTGTCTCTCTGAAATGCAGTTCAGCCTCAATCCTCTTCGAGAGTGGTTAGGATTTCGTGGCCTTTTTCCGTGATCAAAATGGTATGTTCCCATTGAGCGCTAGGTCTTCCATCGATGGTTCGGGCAGTCCAGTGGTTTTTGGGATCGATGACAGCTTCGCGGCGTCCCGCATTAATCATGGGTTCGATGGTAAAGATCATCCCTTCCGCCAGGGGAATGCGGAGCTGGTTGAAGTGGTGCGGGATCTGAGGAGGTTCGTGAAAATGGAGGCCGATGCCATGTCCGACAAATTGATTCACAACGCTGCAGTTGTGCGCAAGAGCATAACTTTCAATCACTTCTCCAATTTCATAGATAAAGATGCCCGGTTTTAAAAGAGAGATCGAGCGCATGAGGCATTCATAGGAGACCTCTGTTACCAGTTTTTTATCATGGTCGACATTTCCAAGGGTCACCATCCGGGAGCAGTCGCCGAAGTAGCCATCCAGGATGCAGGTTACATCGAGATTGAGGATGTCTCCCTCTTTCAAGAGAGACGAATCGGGAATGCCATGGCAGATGACTTCATTGACCGAGGTGCAGATGCTCTTTGGAAAGGGAGGAGTTCCGTAGTTTAAGGGGGCGGGAAGGGCTCCCGCCTCCAGATGTAAACGGTGAGCTAAGATATTCAGTTCATCCGTTGTGGCGCCTGGCATGGCCGCTTTGCAAGTCTCCTGCAGGATTCTTGCAGCGAGTCTGCAAGCTCTTCGGATCCCTTCAATTTGCTTGGGTGTTTTCAGGATAATCCCATACTTGCCTAGGTAATCCCGGGCCATCTCTTTCACCTTTCGTTGCGGGGCAATGGGATAGTGACATTTTTTCCATTTCAGGCCGCTTCCACACCAACACGGTTCATTTCTGCTAGTCATCATCACAGCTAAAAACTCCCTATGATGGCAAAATGGAGGCGACTGCGGCCGGCTCCAAGAGTTTTTCGGTCGCGGTGGAGCTTAATTCCAAAGTCAGCGCGGGCAGAGAGAAAAGGATTGATCATATAACGTATCCCGGGACCTGCTCCGAGCAGATAAACTGTGTGAGGCTCATCCGGAACCCGCTTATGAGAACCTCCCAGTCCAAAGTCGGTAAACAGCAAAAGTTGGAGCTCATCCTTGGGTTTTCGATTAACTCTTTTGATCAAGTGCCACACAGGCGTCCTCAATTCTCCACTCAAGAGAAGGGCGTTATCGGCGTTTTGCTCCCTTTCGTCATACCCTCGGACGCTATCATACCCTCCCAGGCCAAACTCTTCGCTGGGAAGAAGATTGCGATTCGCAAGCTGCCCTTTACCGAGAAGGGAGAGAGAACAGCCGCTCAAGATCTTTATAATATGAGTACATTCTAATTTTCCATAGATATAATTGTTTTTGGAAAAAGTGCGGAGTGATTGAAAGTTTCGGTTCGCCTGATCTGGAAGCCATCTTCCCGGAGAAAAGAGAAGCTCTCCGTCTAAGGTGGTTTTTGAAGCGGCTCTTTCCCAAGCTCCGTTGTAACCAAAGACGAGCTGGGTGAGATTAACATTATTTCCGAAGATCACAGGTCCTTCTGAAAATTCTACCGTGTTGTTTGTGCGTTTGAAATCAAATCCCAACGAGAGCTCATGGAGGTAGCTTTGGGTGGGCTTTAAGGGGATATCGTAGCGGAGGCTTCCCTGGACGCCGTAGCCGTGGGAGCGGAGCTTCGGAAAGGGGATTTTAGGATGCACGAAAGAGACTCCCCCAAAGAGCACCAGAACATGCCGGATGGGAAGAGGAGCGCTGTATTGGATCGTGTGCGCTTGGAATTTGTGAAAGTCGGGAGATGCTGTGTACTGATAGGAAAAGACATGGTCAAAGCCAAAGACATTTCCCCAGTTGAACCCTGCAAGCAGACGTTCTCTATCTGTTGGCTTTACTCCGGTATTTTCGGCTCCTACAAAGAGGCGAAAAGGGCGGCGGTCTTCTGTTAAGAGTTCGATGTCGGTTGTTCCGGGCAATGCTCCGGGAGTGTAGATGACATCCGTCCGGCGAAAGGGATTGCGATTCATGAAAGCCAGATCCGAGATGACGTAGTTTTCATCAATATCATCGCCGCTCTTTAGCCGCACATAGCTTTCCAGGCGCTCGCTGCTTGTCCAGCGATTTCCTGCAGCTCTTACTTTTCCAAGTTTTCCTTGAATGACGAGAAGCTGGAGAACCCCGCCTGTAATTTCCTGCTGCGGGATCTGGATCGCAACCACGGGCATCTTTCTGCTTTTGAAATAAGCTAGAAGCCGTTTTTTTAAATCTTGTAAGCCATGTTGAGTAAGAGGTTTTCCAATAAAAAGAGGAGTCATCTCCTCGCGCAGTTTCTGAGCTCCTCCGGGAATGTTGACATCGACGACAAAGATCCCATCTAGATGTTCTATTCCCTCTTTTCTAATCTCTTGAAAAGATCCCACAAGAACAAGGGCATTGAGGTGAGGGATCATGATCTCGTCTTGGAGGGGAAAAGAGGGCGGAGGTGAAGGCAGTTTTGGAAAGGCGTCATCGGCAACGGCAATCTCTCCTTCCTTTCGCTCTCTGTGTCCAGCAGCAGGAGAGCGCTCAGCCTCCGGATTTTCGTTTAGATGCATCGTGCCCTCTGTGCTCGATAAACGGTTTTTTGTTCCAGCCCGTCCATCCGACTTGGGAGCCTCTGCGATAATAAAGAGTAAAATACCATTGGAAAGATCCTGGCAGGGAGTGAGAATTACAGGCGCAGGACCCTCTTTTTTCGAACAGAGATTAGAGACCATCCCTTTTAGTTTTTGAAGACGTTCTTTATCCAAAGGGTGATTCAAATAGGTTTTTTCTACGAGAGCGCTCAGTTCTTCGGTCTCTTCACAATGAGAGAGCCCGAAGGCGTGAAATCCCTCTAATTTCTCAAGGCCGCTTGAATAGCAATTCTTCGTATCACCGAGGATCACAAGCCCTTTCAAAAGAGGAGCAAGGAGCTCGTTTTCCCTCGGCGTAAGAAGAGGAAGAGAAGAGGAGTCGCAGCTCTTGACATAGTAAAAAGAGCAGCCGCTGATGGCTTGGCTCTCGCTCTCTTGAGCAGCCGCAGCATGCAGGAAAAATAGAGTCTTTGCAAAGAAGGCCATGATAAAAAAAGTTCGGAAGCTAAGAGTTTGGAGAGGGGTGGACAGGCGATTTTTAAGATGGAAAAAAAACGACAGGATCGTCCTGGTTTTAGAAAGAGGTGCGATCAAGGCGTCCTCTCTTCTTTAGCAAGATGTTTCCTCTGAAGATCCTCTGAAAGGGGCAGTGCGCGTGAGGTATAGAGTGAAGCCGGGAGGGATTGTTGGAACCCGATCTTGAATTCCTGTCTTAAATTGAGGTGGTTTCCGTAAGGCTGTGCATCGAAAAAAAGCTTGGAGGTCAACAGATCGCTATTTTCCAGCCATTCCGTAAAGGTTGGAGCGTAGAGAATGTGAGGAATTCCCGCTTCAA
The DNA here is from genome assembly GCA_001796315.1 of Chlamydiae bacterium RIFCSPLOWO2_12_FULL_49_12. Taxonomy (GTDB): domain Bacteria; phylum Chlamydiota; class Chlamydiia; order Chlamydiales; family Rhabdochlamydiaceae; genus 2-02-FULL-49-12. Next base: position 446 of record MGME01000010.1, on the reverse strand, counting down.
ATGGAATGTCACCCATCGAGACAAGCGCAGCTGAAGAGACCTCTTCGAGCGTTTTTATTTTCAACATTCCTGCAATTTCCCCTTTGCCCTCAAGTGAATGGGTTTCAGTGGCAGCAAGGTCTTGAGAGGGAGGCTCACTTTCAAGAAGTTCAGGAAGGTTGTCGTTGACATCTTCTGTTGCTGCGATCTCGTCTTGAGGGAGCTTGTTCTCAAGGAACTCATCAAGGGGTGGCTGGCCGATAGAAGTGGGTTCGGCGGCAGCGAGGTCTTGAGAGGGAGGCTCACCTTCCATCATCTCAGGGAGATTTTCGCTAACATCTTCTGTTGCTGCGATCTCGTCTTGAGGGAACGTGTTCTTTGAGAGGGAGGCTCACCTTCCATCATCTCAGGGAGATTTTCGCTAACATCTTCTGTTGCTGCGATCTCGTCTTGAGGGAACGTGTTCT
>MGME01000009.1 GCA_001796315.1 Chlamydiae bacterium RIFCSPLOWO2_12_FULL_49_12 | reverse complement strand
CTCTTTGATCTTCTCATAGGCAAGCGTGGGACCAAAATCAGAATAGTGTTCCTGAATTAAAGCTAGAACCAGCTCCCCTGTTCCAGCAGTCAACCGATGATTACCAGGAGCCCCTCGTTTCCTCGAAACCAGGGCAATGGCCCCGTGTTTTTCGTATTTCCTCATCAGCCGCCTGATTTGCCTAGGCGTAATAACCAGAATGTCAGCAGCTTGTATCTGTGTTAGAGACTTCTTTTCAAGCCGAATAAAAATCTCTGTCCGCTCTATTTCCTTGATACTCATTGGAATAATCTTCTCCATTTATTACCTCCTTGGTAATAAATATTTTACTACCAGGAGAGGACATTTCTATTCTTCGGAAAGCGGGTATTTCTAAAAAACGCTAACAAACACATTTTAATAATGTTGGAGCAAATTTACCAAGGCCATCGGACATTTGCAAAAAGTGCGGATACCGTTTTGATAAAACCTTGGCAAGAAGTGCCGTCCAAAACTTAGCTCCAGACCCTGTTCTTCCTATTGTCCTTACCGTCGGCAGAGAGTTATCTGTAGCTGAAAGCTGCCCAAACAAGAGCGTCTTTACTCCTTCAATACCGACAACACTCACAAGTAGCGCTCCTTTTCCTATCCTACCAGAAGCTGCATACTCCATGAGACTCCGCTCAAACTTAGCAAATGCAGAACTGACGCGCTCCTTTCTTGAACGCCTATCGAGAACCGCGCCTCTAATTCGATCAATCATATATGGGGAAACATTGAGTGCAGTAACACCTGAAGTATCGAGAAAATCAACTAAGCCCTCTAGTGGCTTTCCCACTTGCTCAGACATAGTCAATGGAAAGTCTGCCGCAGATCCAATCGTCTTAACCTGCCCCTTATCCGTCTCGACCTCAAGAGCATAGGAGCGTCCAGCATACTGAAATGTGATTTGAAAATGTGTTTGTGACATCTTTACTCTCTTCCCTTTTCAATAACACAGCGTCAAAAAACGTACAAAGTCGAGTTAAAAACGATTTGCTCTTGGCAAGTCGAAAAGAAGCTTAAAAAAATCCTCTATTGGTAAGATGAGAAGATGGACAATCACGACGTCGCTCGGGTCTTAAATGAGATCGGAACCCTTCTTGAGTTGAAGGGGGAAAACCCCTTTCGGATTCGCGCCTATCACAACGCTGCTAGAGCCTTAGAAAACCTCGAAGAGCGTCTCGAAGACGTTCTTCGGGAAGGGCGGTTGGAAGAGATCGAAGGGATCGGTCAAAGAATTGCCAAGAAGATCACCCGGCTCGTCGCAACCGGCCGCCTCCCCTATTACGAAAAGCTCAAAAAATCTCTTCCAGCCGGCCTGATCGATCTGCTTAAAGTCCCCTCTCTCGGGCCAAAAAAGGCCGCTCTTCTCTACAAAAAACTCAACATCAAAACGACTAAAGAGCTGATTGCTGCCTGTAGAGAAGGAATGGTCGCAACCATACGGGGTTTTGGTGAAAAGACGCAAAAGACCCTTCTCAATGGCCTTTCAAAAATGAACATCTATGGCAAGCGCCGCCTCTGGTGGGATGCAAATGAGCTTGCCAAACCCATTTTGGAAGCGCTCAAAAAACTCAAAGGGGTCAAAAAAGCGGAGATTGCAGGCAGCCTCAGGCGCAAATTGGAGACCGTCGGAGACGTCGATTTTCTCGTTGCTTCGCCGACAAGCGCACCTATTATCGAATGGTTTACCTCTCAATCTTTTGTTGCAAAAGTGGTGGTAAAAGGAAAAAAAAAGGCAACCGTCCGTTTAAAGGAGGGGCTCCAGGCGGACCTGAGAATCATCCCTGAAAATCAATTTGCCTTCGCGCTTCTCTATTTTACCGGTTCAAAAGCGCACAACATCAAGCTGCGCCAACGCTCTCTTCAGATGGGATTTTCCTTAAGTGAATATGGCTTCGAACCCATCAAAAAAAGCAGAGCTCTTCTTCCAAAAAAGAGGATTGAAGAGAGCGCAATCTATAAAGCGCTCCGCTTATACCCGATCCCTCCCGAACTGCGCGAAGATAGGGGTGAGATTGAATTTGCCGAAAAGAGAAAGATTCCCCGCTTGATCGAGGAAAAGGATATCCGAGGTCTATTTCACTCTCATACGGCCGATTCAGACGGACACAACAGCTTAGAAGAGATGGTGCGGGCGGCAGAAGAGATGAGACTGGAGTATATCGGCATCTCAGACCATTCCAAGTCGAGTTTTCAAGCCAACGGAATGAATGAAAAGCGCCTGCTCGAACAAATTCAAAGGATCCATCAACTTAATCGCGGAAAAAAATACTCCACTTACATCTTCTCCGGACTGGAATGCGACATTTTAAAAAATGGAAAGCTCGACTTTCCGGACTCCCTTCTCAAAGAATTGGATTTTGTCATCATCGCCAGCCATCAATTTTTCAAATCCTCTGAAAAAGAGATGACCGCTCGTCTGGTGAAAGCCATTGAAAATCCCAGGACAACCATGGTTGCCCATCCTACGGGACGCCTCCTTTTGCAAAGGGAACCCTACTCGATCGATCTTCCCACAATCATCGACGCCTGCATCGCCAATGGAAAGATCATGGAACTCAACGCCCATCCCATGCGTCTGGATATGGATTGGCGCCTCTGGCATAAAGCTGCCGAAAAGGGACTGAAATGCAGCATCAATCCCGACGCCCATGCAACAGAGGATCTGAAGTACTTTCGAATGGGCGTCAGCATTGCGCGTAAAGGATGGCTCGAAAAGCGCCATGTGATCAATACTCAATCTCTTGCTGCCATCAAGCGCACGCTAAAACACACTGTTTGAACTCTTCTTTTAGAGGGTAACTCGACTTTGTACAAAGTCGCGGTCAAGGCAAACAAGCGTCTCGACATGGGCTGTCTGGGGGAACATGTCGAAGGGTTGAACAGTATCAATGGAAAAACCCCTCTCGTTTAAAAAAGCAAGATCGCGGGCAAGGGTGGCCGGATCACAGGAAATATAGAGAATGCGCCGGGGAGCAAGCTCGGAGAGTCTCTGTAAAAGAGAAGAGTCGCAACCCCTGCGAGGGGGGTTGAGAAGCGCCACATCCAGGGAACGAAGAGTCGGAATGAACTCCTCGGCAAGACCACATGCAAACTCTACGTTGCAGATCTGGTTGTTTTGGGCATTGTTTTTCGCATCTGCAATGGCCTGAGAAACACAGTCGATACCCAGAACCTTCCCGGCTCTTTGCGCCATGAGAAGAGAGAGGGCCCCGACGCCGCAATAGGCGTCCAAGAGAGTCTCATCCCCTTGCAGATCTGCAAGGGAGAGCGCCTGCTTGTAGAGCACTTCGGCTTGAAGAGGATTGACCTGAAAGAAAGAGGCCGGCGAGACTTTAAAAGAAAGGCCAAGCAGCCTCTCTTCAATGGCCCCTTCTCCAACAAGAAGTTGATAGGAGCTTCCTAAAACCGTATTATCCGCGCTTTCATTCTCATTTCGGACCACTCCTCGAACCTCTCCGCATGTCTCCTTAAGAGCGTGGGCAAAGGCGCAAAGCTCTCGAGACGGCGCCCCTTTTGTCACTAGGATGACCATCGCCTGATCCGTTGAGAGCGCCGACTTGATGAGGAGATAGCGAAGCTCTCCGCTTCCCGTTTTAGGATCGTAGGCGGTCACCGAAGAAGCTTTGAGAAGCGGCAAGAGGCGCTCCAATACCTTCTCCCCAAGGGGCGCATGGATGAAACACTTTTCCATTTCAACAAGATCGTGGCTGTTTCTTGCATAAAGTCCGATTTTTAGACCATTCTCAGAAGGGACAACGAGCAGCTGAATCTTATTCCGATAGTGCAAGGAAGAGGGAGAAGGAAGGCAGGGGAGCACTTCGATCCCTTTTAACTTTCCAATCCGCTCGAGCGAATCGATGACACGCTGCCGTTTCAAGACAAGTTGCTCGTTGTAATCCAGATGCATGATCTGACACCCCCCGCACCGGCCGAAGAGCGGGCAAGAAGGTAAGACGCGATGAGGCGAAAGGCGGCTGCAGGAAAGAGTAGCGGCGCGTCCGTAAGCCTTCTTTCTCTCACAAAGACGCGCCTGGATCACTTCTCCGGGAAGGGCTCCCTCGACAAAGACCGTATAGCCATGCCAATAACCCACTCCCTCTCCGTAAATGCCGAGTCGTTGAATGGTGAGATTGATCTTTTGATTGAAGCGCGGTTTTGGTTTCACTGACAAAGAGTTTAAAGAAAATGAATCAGACTTGCAATGGCTCCGTCTTCAGAGGCGTTAAAGAGAGTTCTTGAGGACTCTCTTCCATCTGGCGGTTAAAGAGCTCGAGGACAGAAGCGACCGCTTTCTCATTGCCGGGGAGGGTATGATCCTGAAGCTCCGGCGGAACGTCCCTGCTCTCTTCTAATGAAGGGACGCAGAGGGAGGAGGCAAAGCCCGCCGCTTCAAAGGCCGGCCAATCATTTCCCTCCTTGCGCGGATCGTCTCCCAAATAGAAGAGTCGGACGGCGGGAGAGACGTCGTCTGGCAAGAGATACCGGCCATAGCGATAAGAGAGAACCTCTTTCAGCTCACCCAATGGATTTGCAAAAAGGTAGAGCAGATGGCCTCCGCAGGCGGCCAGGGCAATCTGGGAAAGAACGCCTCTTCTCTCCTCGGGGATTCCTTTAAGAATTTTAAAAGCGATGCGCTTGGGATCATTTCCTGTATTGATCACAAGAAAACCGCCGTGCTCCAAAAAGGAGAGCAAAGGCTCTCTTGCTGCCGACTGGGCCAATGAGGAGTGGGAATCTACAGGAGCTTCCAAAGGGTAGGGAAGAAGCGTGCCATCGGCATCGGCTACAAGACAACAGAGGCTTTTGCGCGCATCAAACAGGGCGCTTTGATAGCCGGATGCATCCAAAAGATGGAGAAAGTTTTCACTCCGCTGAAGATAGCGGATTACCGTCGCTTTGCTCACTCCCCTCCCTCCAATCTCCACAGTTCCTCTTCCTCCCTTTATGAAGGAGGTTTTTAAGGCAAGGGCTTGAGCCTCTCTTCTCCAAAAAACCATAAACTCCTCTTGCGCTTCAAGTGATTGTAAATCAAGCGCAAAGTGAACTACTTCTCCCTCTACTTTCCGCATCTCCAGACGAGGGAGCCCTACCTCGTCTCGACGAAGAAAGGAGGCCAGTTCCAAGCCGGCTTCCAATGCCGTCTTCCCTTCCTCCGGGTTTTTATGAAGAACGTACTCACCGATAAGCTCGAGGATGTGAAGGACGACAGAAGGCTCGAAGCCAATTTTAGGCGCTCTTGAAGGTTCCATTCCAGCACTTATGCTCTTTATTTTTCATTTTCTAATTAATAATTACATTATATCAAATATGCATAATTAAAGAAAAGGGATGAATGAGAACTGTTCTCGCTAAATCTTTAAGAGTAAAATAGTTAGACAGGAGTGGCGAGGACGGCATTTAGACTCTCCCCGGCCTTCTCGAGGCAGATCTCCTTAGCCTTAACGACCGCCAGGTCAATGTGACTAAAGACACGGTCCTCTCCCAGATGGCAAAGAAAACCGCTGCGCTCCAGGATCTTCCTCAGGGCCTGCGTGACTCCCGAAAGAAGAAGAACTGTTCTGTCCCGACGACTTTTATCCAAGATATCTTCCAAAGCGCGAATGCCTGAGGCGTCAATCGACGGAACGTGGCGCAGCCGGACGATCAGAACCTTTGGAGGGCGCTTGACAGTCGTCAAGGTGTTTTTAAAGGATTCAGCTGCAGCAAAAAAGAGAGGGCCGAGCACTTCAAAGATCTCAATCTCATCCGGGATGTTTTGCTCCTCGACATCTCGAAGGGAGTCATCCGATTCTTTGCAATAGAGAGGATCTTTTAGGAAATAGGTCTTAGAGGTTCTTGCCGCATGATCCACAAAGAGAAGGGTGGCTAAAATAATGCCTACCTCAATTGCTGTGATAAGATCTGTGAAGACCGTGAGAAAAAATGTTGTTAAGAGAACGGCAATATCTCTCCGAGGGCTGTAAAAGAGTTTTTTAAAGTGGCGCCATTCGCTCATATTATAGGCAACGACCGTCAAAATCCCCGCAAGCGTTGCCAGGGGAATGAGAACAACAAACTGACCCAGAATTAACAGGATCAGAACAAGAAAGAGGGCATTGACCAAAGCGGCGACGGGCGTATGGGCGCCATTTTTAATGTTGGTCGCAGTGCGAGCGATAGCGCCGGTAGCGGGGATGCCGGAAAAAAGGACTGAAAAAATGTTGGCAATGCCCTGGGCAATAAGTTCTCCGTTAGAATTGTGCCGCGTACCCGTCATCCCGTCTGCAACGACGGCAGAAAGAAGCGACTCTATGCCTGCAAGGAGGGCGATGGCAATTGCCGAAGGGATCACTTCCACAAAAAGATTCCATTCCAAAGCCGGAAAATGCACAGAAGGCAGGGCTGTGGAAATCTCTCCAAACCGGTCTTGAATGGTTTCAACGGGCAAATGAAAAAAAGAGACAAGCAGCACCGTGACGAAAATCGCAACTAAAGAACCCGGAAATTTTTTAATGAAGCGGGGCCAGACGATCATGATCAAAATAGTGAGCCCCGCAATCATCACCGAGTAGGGGCTGGTATGGACGGACTCCTTGGCAATCAAAAGGAATCTGGAGAAAAAATCTTTGGGAAGCGAGGTGCATTTCAGCCCTAAAAAATCGGGCAGCTGATTTAAAAATAAAAAGAGAGCAAGTCCGCTTGTAAAGCCGATGATGACGGGATAGGGGACAAATTTCATCAAGGCTCCAAAGCGAAAAAGCCCCATCACGATTAAAATGACTCCTGCAAGGAGCGTGGCGATGATGAGGCCCTCAAATCCAAATTTTTCAATGGTCGAAAAGATGAGCAAAACAAAGGCCCCGGTTGGTCCCGACACCTGGTAACGCGATCCTCCGAAAAGAGCGACGATCAACCCTGCAATGATCGCGGTATACAATCCCTGTTCCGGACGAGCTCCGGAAGCAATGGCAAAAGCGAGCGCCAAAGGAACGGAGACAATGCTCACGGTAATTCCGGCAAAGAGATCTTTTAAAACCAAGGAAAAGCTATAAGCGCCATTAAAGCAGAAAAAAAGAGCCGGTTTTAAATCTTTTCTCATATTAAGAAATCCTTAAAAAATAGAAAGAATGTGCAGAGTTATTATATCACCCTCCTTTTTTTTCTAAAAGATGAATGAATGCAAAGTGTGCGTGAGCAAGTCTCCCTTTTTCTCGACTTTGTACGTTTTTTGACGCCATCTTTCGGGAGGCGGCTCCCAGGTTGCAATTAATTTCTCAGGAAGGGCTGCTTTAACCCTTCCTGAGAAATTAATTGCAACCTGGGAGCCGCCTCCTCGAAATCCGGCTGTCAAAAAACGTAGAAAGTCGAGTTTTTCAGTGTTGCTACAAAGTAGACCTCTAGGATAATAATAAAGCCTTTTTTTAACGATTGGAGGGACTTATGAAGCTTGCCGCCTCGCTAATCTCCCTGCTGGGTTTAGTTTTTGCTTTTGGAGAGCCTTCTTTCATAGTCATGCCTGAGGTCTCCTGGGGAGATCGTGAAATCTCTCTTAAAGTCATGGGCCTACAACCGCATGAGAGCGTGCGCCTCGAGGCTGAGCTCATCGATAATCAAAACCGGACGTGGGTCTCATCCGCCTCATTTTTGGCAACGGATAGAGGGGAGGTCGACCTCTCAAGAGACTCCCCTTTCGAAGGAAGTTACAAAGGAATCGATCCCATGGGGCTTTTTTGGTCGATGCAACCCAGATCAAAAGAGGTGATCTCCTTTGCAACACGCAATGAGTCTCACTCAATGAGCCTGAAGCTCTTTAGCGGCGATCGGCAGAGGGCCTCAAAAGAGATCGTGCGGCTGCTCCGAGCTCCGCACGTCGAGCGCTTCCCCCTGCAAAAAGACGGGCTTGTGGGAATTCTCTTTCTGCCGCACTCCAACGAACCGCTTCCCGCTGTCATGACGTTGGGAGGTTCCGACGGAGAGATCGGAGAACATCGGGCCCAGATGTTGGCGTCTTATGGGTTTGCAACACTTGCCTTAGCCTATTTCGGGAAGGAGGGCCTTCCCTCAGGTCTCCAAGAGATCCCCCTGGAATACTTTGAAAAGGCCTTGAAATGGCTGCACGCGCATCCTCTTATCGACACAAGCCGAATCGGACTTTATGGAGTCTCCCGAGGAGCTGAACTCGCCTTGATTCTCGGATCTCTCTTTCCCCATGCCATCAAAAGTATTGTCGCAGCTCTTCCAAGCAGCGTCATCTATCCGGGATTCAGCCTCATTCCCTGCAATGCCTGGCTCTACCAAAATAAGGCATTGGCTCCCTTTGCTCTTCCTTCCTTCGACCTCTTCTTATGTACGAAGGGATCGCTTTCAAATCCCCTTGCACTGCGCAAAAGCATCATTAGCGGCATGAAAGATCAACAACGATTTCAGGAAGCTGCCATTCCTGTAGAAAATCTCCTCTGCCCGCTGCTCTTAATTTCGGGAGGAGATGATCAGATTTGGCCCTCTGATCTCTTCTCAGAGCAGATTCTTCAGCGGTTGAAGGAAAAGGGATCGAGCATCTCCTGCGAGCATCTATACTATCCTAAAGCGGGACATCAGATTAGCGTTCCCTATTGGCCGGGATGCACGCTCTACAAACATCCTCAAACCCAGCTCTGGTTTAACATGGGAGGAACGCCTCAAGAGGATGACCTGGCAAGCCGCGATTCATGGAAAAAAATCATCCGGTTTTTTCAAAACACCCTTCTCCCAAGATGCACCTACATGGGTGATGCTCCGGGCGCAAGGGGCTTTTATACCGACGTTAAAGACAACCGTATTGGGTTCAATAGGGCCGAGTCCATAGCTTTTGATATAGGTTTCGACAACTTGCGCGAGATAATGTAGTAGGTCCCCCCTCCCTTAACCTCTCCATTGGTGGCAACTTCTCATAAAGTTGAGGTAACATTTCGTGGCGAGACCAAGGAGTCGAAAAGTTTGTGAGAAGTCCATAGCCAAAGCGCTATGGACGACGAACAAAATTTTCGAATCCGACG
>MGME01000008.1:6669-8816 GCA_001796315.1 Chlamydiae bacterium RIFCSPLOWO2_12_FULL_49_12 | reverse complement strand
TACCAGCCTGAAAAGATCTCCTAACAACTCTTCGATTGATCGCTCTCCGCTTGGACCTGCCTGTTGAGCATGCTCCATGGAGAAGCTGATCCGGGGACCTTGGTAGCCGTTGGCTGAGCAAGTCTCTCTAAGCCGTGCAAGAACCGCTTCTGAAAATCCGACTCCATCTAGTGTAATCTCGCAGCAGGACAGCAAATCAAATATTTCTCTCGGAACTCCTGTCAGGGTGTTGTTATGGGATACATCTAGCCCCTGCAACGCCTGCAGCCCGCCGATTTCCGCAGGAAGAGAGGTCAGCCGGTTATAGGGCACCCATAGATGCTTCAACGCCTGCAGCCCGCCGATTTCCGCAGGAAGAGAGGCCAGCTGGTTAGAGGACACACTTAGCCACTGCAACGCCTGCAGTCTGCCGATTTCCGCAGGAAGAGAGGTCAGCTGGTTAACTTCCACATTTAGCCGCTGCAACGCCTGCAGTCTGCCGACTTCCGCAGGAAGAGAGGTCAGATGGTTAGAGGACACACTTAGCCCCTGCAACGCCTGCAGTCTGCCGATTTCCGCAGGAAGAGAGGTCAGCCGGTTACTCCTCACATTTAGCTCCTGCAACGCCTGCAGGCCGCCGATTTCCGCAGGAAGAGAGGTCAGATGGTTTTTGGACACATTTAGCCGCTGCAACGCCTGCAGTCTGCCGATTTCCGCAGGAAGAGAGGTCAGATGGTTCCGGGATATGTCTAATTTCGTTAATCGCTTGATAAATGGATCCGCATTAAAAATAGGTGGTAATGAGGTTAGAGAAAAAGAAGAAAGATTTAAGATGTTCTTAGATTCATCATTTAAAAATTCAGTAATTTCTTGCTCCGCTCTTTGTCGGTCTTCAAAATTAGGAGTTCTCTCCTCTACCCACCTATTGAGGATCGCTCGAAAGTCATCCGGCTCTTCATCATTTTGGGCTAAAGGAATGGCGCTTTGTCGAGATTCCGAAAGATAAAATCCGTTCTGAAATCCGCTAATAGGGTTTGTCATATTAATTTTATATTTAATTTACTGATTATTTAATTTACTCATTATTTAATTTATAATAAATATATCATTTTGTAATTACAATTGCAAACTTTTTTTACAAATTGTTAGCGTTAAGTAGAAATGTCTGATTTGCGATCAAATAGAAATGTCCTCTCTTGAGAGTAAAATTATTAATTACCAAAAAGGTCATAAATAAAGAGGATTATTCCTATGAGCACCAAGGACATAGAGCGAACAGATCTGGAAACATGGAGGAAGACTGTTCAACGTCGTTTCTTCGTGTTAAAACGCTTCTATTCTTCGCTAACATCATTTGTCTTCTGTGACTTCTAAAGAAAAGGCACAGTAGAGAGGCTGCCTCGAGAGAACGCCTACTTGGCAGATCAGCTACAACGAGCAGGCGCATCGATCCCATTAAACATCGCGGAAGGATCTTGAGAACATGCCCTTCCAGAAAACGTGCGTTTCTACCGCATGGCAAAGCGTTCCGCCGCTGAATGTGCCGGCATCTTGGACGTGTGTAAACGCTTGGAACTGATAGATGAGAGCCACTACACAAGAGGACGAGAGCTTTTACTTCGGATCGTCGCGATGTTGACTAAGATGTCACGCTGTGACACGAGCGGATATGCCAGATGAACTGGTTCGGAAATCGTCACTCGGTCCGGTATCGGTATCGGGCCCGGTATCGGTCTCGAACGGAATTGTGCAACAATGCCAGAGAGAACCGCAATGCTCTCTTTCGGAAAGTTGCTTTTTCTCTCGATGTCCGCATCGATAGCAATCTTGTGTTGTATAGGAGCGGTTCACCAATCCCAGTTTCCTACCAGCTTCTGCCGCTTTGCAGGTTAAGAATTGAACTGCAACAATCTCCCTAGGCCTAAAGGCGCGATTCATCTCGCCCCTAAACGGGCCGAGTTTTCTCGTCTCCTTGGATAAAGTCGAGCGGAAGCCGACAATTTTTAAATTCACTGCGGGAGTTAACTTTTTTTTGATTTATTTTTTGTGAAGACGGGAAGCTGCAAACCCTTCAAAATGAGTCTCTCCATTTTTTTCATGCATTCAAAAAAAAACCATCATCCCATTCAAGAAAGCTTATAGGATTGTCCGAAAAAAACCACCTTTCT
>MGME01000008.1:1418-6655 GCA_001796315.1 Chlamydiae bacterium RIFCSPLOWO2_12_FULL_49_12 | reverse complement strand
TTAGAAACCACTCAAGTCAGACAAAAAATGGCGGAACACGAGCTCCCTCTTTCGACTGCTCTAAAGCATCAGATCTCCTCTTCAGCAGAGTTGCAAAGAGAGGAGAGAGAACAGTTCATCGATTCGCTTCTTTCACGGGCTGAGATACGTCTTATCCAAGGAGATCTTTCCGCTCTGGATCTCTTTGAGGCCGTGGCTAAGCTCGATCCTTCGAATGCGGATCTTTTTTTCAGACAAGGGCTTTCACTCTTTGAATGCGGATGCGAACAAGAGAGGAAAAAAACGCTCTTTCTTGCTTGTAAAAAATTCAAAAAAGCCGCCTCTCTCTCTCCTGGAAATTATCGGATCTGGCACGCTTGGGGAAACACTCTCTTTGCACTAGGTCTGGCTTTTCATCAAGAGTGCCACTTTCTGCAAGCAAAAGAGAAGCTGGAAAGAGCCCTGCGAAGCGCCTCTGAGATGTCCAAAAAAGAGATTAGCCTTCTTTATGGAGATCTGGGACGCATCTTTGTTAAGCTAGGAGAGCATTCGGGCGAAGCTATCGACTTTCAGATGGCCTTGAGCGCCTTTCAAAAAGGCTACGATCTAGATGACGAACAATCTCCTGACTTTTGGCTAGAACGGAGCAGAGCCTATCTTGCCCTCGCTCAGCTCATTCCCGACACTTCTCTTTTTCTCAAAGCCGGTTATTCTCTGCGCCATGCCCTCCGTTTAGAACCCGCAAACTCCGAGATCTGGATCACGCTTGCAGCCTGTTTGAAAGAACTCTATTTTCAAACGCATGATGAAGGTCACTTTTCTCAAGCTAACGACTCTTTTTCCGCAGCTTCCCAGCTGGAGCCCAACCTCGGCTCTCTCTGTTTCAGCTGGGCGCAATTTTTACTCCATGCTGGATTGCTCCAAGGTGATCTCAAGCGCTTACATGCCTCCATCGAAAAGTGCTGCCGCGCCTTGAGCCTGGGCGTTGAAAAGCCTCTTGTTCAAGGCGTGTGGAGCGAAGCCTTGGCCGCCATCGGCCTGGAGACCGATCATCTGGAACTGATGCTCGAAGCAGAAAATCGAGCCCTGCAGGCGGTGGAAGAATGCCCCGATTCTCCGGAGCTCTATCTCGCACATGGAAACGCCCTCTACTCTTTGGGCGCCTATTTCAACGATATCGACTACACCTATCAGGCTATTGAGAAATACCAAGAAGGCCTTTCGATCGACCGGTCGCGCCCATCTCTTTGGCACGCCATGGCAAAGAGCTACAGCACCCTGGCGCTTTTGGATGCGGAAGATGAGGCGTTCTCTAAGGCATACCGTTTTTTTTCCAAAGCCCTCCAATTGCGCTGGACGGCGCCATGTCTCTTTGATTTTGCCTTATGCCTTTCCCGGCAGGGAGAGTTTCTCCAAAACTCCAAATGGCTCCACGAAGCGCTCTTCTATTTTGAACAGGCGCTCTCTCTTCAAAAGAATGCCGTCTATCTCCACCCGGACTGGCTCTTTCATTACGCCGTCACTTTAGATCTTCTTGGCGATTTGGAAGAGGATGAGAAGTCTTATCTCAGGGCAATCGAAATCTTCTCACATGTGCTCATGATCGACCCGGATTTTCCCCAAATCCATTATCGGCTGGCTCTGGCGCTCTGCCATTTCGGAGATGTTTCAGGCTCTACAGATTCCTTATATAAGGCTTTGCACCACTTCCGCCTATCTGCTGCGCGAGAGGAAGAAAATGATCAGATCCTCCTCGATTGGGGATTAACACTCGCCAACTTAGCAGAGAAGATCTACGATCCTGAAGCAACTGACCTCGCTTTTCAGGAGGGAGAACAGAAGGTCATTCAAGCCGCCAAATTGGGCAATGTCCACGCCTACTATCACCTCGGCTCTCTGTATGCCTTGCGCAAAGATACCGACAAGGCACTGCATTTTCTAGAAAAGGCCCGCCAGTTCGACGCTCTTCCTCCCCTAGAAGAGATTCTTGAAGACGAGTGGCTCGACAATCTCAGGCATACAAGCGCCTTCCACACCTTCCTCTCACAGCTTGAAGGAAAGCCTCACACCACCACCTGACTTCAGCGCCTCCCGGAGGGAAACGCTCTTCACTCTTTTCCCTCTCTATGTTAAGGTATACCCAAACAACTTTTTGAAGTTGTTTGGGTATACCTTTTTTTCAGAAAGCAGGATTTCTCATGGATAAACGATCTATCTTCTTTGTAGCTCTTCTGGCCCTCTCTCTCTACCTGGTCAATTGGTGGTTTTCCTCCAAAGAACCTGAGGTCAAACCGTCTCCTCCAGCAGCTCTTGAAACAGTTCAGGAGGAAGCGAGACCGGCGCCTCCTTTTGTCCCTTCAGCTCCTTCCTCTTACGAAAAGGCCAAAGAAGAGTATTACGTCTTAGAAAATGAGTACCAGCAGCTTGTCTTCTCCTCTACCGGAGGCGCTTTAGTCGAGATCAATCTCCCCTTAGTTTCGAAAGAGAATCAAAAAAGCGTCATCCGCTCCATTCGTTTTGACAACCTCCTGAAAGAAAACGATCCTCAAAATGACCGTTTTCCCTCTGTTGAACACTTTATCCCCTCTCCAACGGAAGGAGAGCCTCTTTTAAAACCAAGCGGACAAGTGGGAGGGTACTACCCACTTTTACGCCGCAGCCTCTTGAGTCCCAGCGGCTCTACCCTAGGACGCATCTCTCCCAAGTATTACGCGCTCAACCTTCTTTCCGATGAACCGCATCTCGCTACTCTTCCCTACGTTGTGAAGCGCTTTTCAAAAAATCTCATTGAATTTGAGGCTACAGAACTCCAACGCCGCGTGACCAAAACCTTTTCCTTGCCAAAGGATCCGACTCTGGCCCCCTATACCTTCGAGCTTACGTTAAAAGTGGAGGGCGATGCCCGAGGTCTCTCTCTCTCTTCTGGAATTCCCGAGGTCGAGCTTATCTCGGGAAGCGCCTCGCCTTTTTTAAAATATCGCTATCTCAAGCAACAAAAATCTCAGATCGAATCGATCAAACTTCCCAAAAACGTGCTCTCCTTTTCTACCGCTCAGCCGGATTGGATCTGTAATTCCAACGGTTTTTTTGGCTTGATCCTTAACCCTCTAGATGAAACGGCAAACGGTCTTACCGCCACTTTTGTCCCCGGAGACAGAGCTCCCACCCGCCTGACACTCATTGATGCCGCCTACAACCTCTATCCCGCCTCCAAATACCCCGGCTATCTCATGGAATTGCCCTTAAAGAAAAGCGGCCAGACGGTTCGCTATCGCATTTTCGCAGGTCCTTTTGACCAAGAGGTGCTGAATCGTTTGGATCAAACTTTTGCAGATCCCTCTACGGGCTATACACCTGACTACTCCTCCGTTCAAAGTTTTGACAGATGGTTTGGATTCATCTCCGATCCCTTTTCCAAATTTCTCTTTTTTTTGATGAAGGGCTTCTATCAAGTGACCCATTCCTGGGGGATCTCCATTATTTTGCTTACCGTAGCTTTGCGCATCATGCTCTACCCGCTCAATGCCTGGTCTTTCAAATCCATGTCCAAAATGCAGCTTATCGCTCCGAAAGTGGCGGCAATGCAGGAGAAGTTTAAAAAAGATCCCAAGCGCTCCCAGGCCGAGGTCATGACTCTCTATCGAGAAAATAGAGTCAATCCCCTAACCGGCTGTCTGCCCCTGCTGATCCAGCTCCCTTTCCTCATGGGGATGTTTGACCTTCTCAAATCAACCTTTGCCCTGCGCGGAGCTTCCTTTATTCCGGGATGGATCAACAATCTGACGGACCCGGATATTCTCTTTAGCTGGCGCTACCCCGTCTTCTTCATTGGCACCAGTTTCCATCTGCTTCCCGTCCTCCTGGGCGCTATCATGTTCCTGCAGCAAAAACTCTCTCAAGGAGTCTCCAAAAACACCTCTCCTATCACAGATCAGCAAAAGCAGCAGAAAATGACCGGAAATATCATGGTTATCGTCTTCACCGTCCTCTTTTACCATTTCCCATCCGGATTGAATATCTATTGGCTCTCTTCCATGCTTCTTGGTATCCTGCAACAATGGTACACTCAAAAAAGAATGGTCCATGCAGGCGTGGGATCAATTTCTAAATGAGCTGGAACGAGAGCTCGGACAAAAGACCGTTCAGAAATGGCTGCGCACGTTAAAAGTGGTTCACTTTGACGCTTGCAATCTCTATCTGGAGGCTCCGGATGCCTTTCAGATGCTCTGGTTCGAAGAGCACATCCGAAAAAAAGCCTCGCGCAGTTTAAAAAACAATAACTTCCGGCCCATCAAAGTACATCTCACCGCTAGCGGAAGCGATAGCCGCATCAAAGAAAAAAGAGGCAGGAAGGTTACGAAAGAGATAAAATCCGATGAGCCTTTTTACATCGCGTCCGATCCTCTCGATGTCAAGAGCTCTTTTGACGCCTATCTCATCTCCGAAGAGAATAGCTATCCGCTGCAATTCTTAAAACAGCTTACCTCATTAGGCCGCCTTGCATCCTTCAACCCCCTCTATCTTCTAGGAGAAAAAGGATCGGGAAAAACTCATCTTCTCATGGCCCTCTGCGTGGCATTAAAAGAAAAGGGGCATGCCGTCCACTTTGTCCATACGGAGAGTTTTACCGAACATTTCATCTCAGCCATTCGCCTGGGAAAAATGGAGCAGTTCCGCCACGCCTACCGCACTATTGACGTCCTCATCCTCGATGACATCCATCTCCTCGCCCGCAGAAACGCCACGCAGGAGGAGCTCTTCCATACCTTCAACGCTCTTCACAGCAGAGGCAAGCAGATCATTCTTGCAAGCAGCCTTTCCCCCTCTCAACTCCAGGATATTGAACCGCGCCTGGTCAGCCGCTTTGAATGGGGACTGCTCCTCACTTTGAAACCGCTCTCTTTGCCCAAGCGCAGAGAGCTTCTCTCTCTTCGAGCCTCAAACGCTCACTTTCCACTTCCCGATGAGATTGCCGATCTTTTACTCTCTTCCTTTCCGAATGTAGAATCGCTTCTTGTAGCCTTTGATGCCTTAATCTTGCGTTCTGAAGAGCAGCAACAATCTTTTCAAGATCGAGAAAGCGCAGAGCGTCTTCTTAAGGACCTGCTTGCTCAAGAAAACGAGAAGAGGCTGACCCCGGAGAAGATTATCATCTCTGTAGCTCACGCCTTTGATCTGCAAAAAGAGGAACTCATGGGGAGGGCTCAAACCAAAGAGTGCTCCCTCCCAAGACAACTCGCCATGTACCTCTGTCGAAA
>MGME01000008.1:0-1310 GCA_001796315.1 Chlamydiae bacterium RIFCSPLOWO2_12_FULL_49_12 | reverse complement strand
GAACACCACCCGGTCCTCGCATAGAAGGCGGAAGGTCCTCCGGACGCCTTTCCGGACTGCTGAGGTCCTCTCGGAAGAGCAGGAACCTCTTTTCCTTCGCACATCAGCTTGTGTATAGCTTAAGCCTTGATTAAATCATGTTCTATGTTTATGATTGTCATCCGAAAGAAAATAATTTCTTTTAAAAAGGAGTTTTTATGAGCATCATTAGCAGCACCCCTTTACTTTCTAAACAAGAATCCCCATCTTACTCTTCTTGCGATCAGGGAAGTGGCATGGCACAAATCGATCCTGTTGTCATGCAACGGGCGATGCAGCTGGCATTACAGATGCTGCAACAACAGGAGCCGATACTTGACAGAGCTGAAAATTTAAAACTTGGAACCCAAGATATCTATTCCGGTCAGATCAAAAATGGCAAACCTCACGGAGCAGGAGAGTTGAAATATGCTCAGGGCGGCAATAAGCTAAAATACCAAGGTGAGTTTGCCGATGGCCTCCCGAACGGCGAAGGAAAGCTCTGGTACCAAGACGGCGACATCTATGTTGGATCCTTTGTCAATGGAGTAAGGGAAGGTCGAGGGGAGATGGCATACATCAGTGGAAGTAAATTGTCCGGAAAATTTTCAAATGGCGACGATAAGGTGGTGGGCGCCTTTACTTGGCGCGATGGAGACTATTTTAATGGTGAGTTGTGAAATGGAAAATTGTGGGATGGCGATACCTACAACCAGTTTGGACAAATGACCCGGAGTTGGAAAGAGGGCAAAAAACTCTGTTGTAACCGCGACTGCCCCTGCACTATCCAATAAATTGCTGCAACTGGCTTGTTGACATGATCCAACAACCGGAGGATGCCTGAATAGGCTACAGATAACATCCCGGTTCTCTCATAGAAGGCGGAAGGTTCTCCGGACGCCTTTCCGGGCTGCTGAGGTCCTCTCGGAAGAGCAGGAACCTCTTTTCCGTCGCACATCAGCTTGTGTATAGCTTAATCCTTGATTAAATCATGTTCTATGTTTATGATTGTCATCCGAAAGAAAATAATTTCTTTTAAAAAGGAGTTTGTATGAGCATAATTAGCAGCACCCCTTTACTTTCTAAACAAAAATACCAATCTTATTCTTCTTGCGATCAGGGAAGTGGCATGGCACAAATCGATCCTGTTGTGCAGCTGGCATTACAGATGCTGCAACAACAGGCGCCGATACTTGACAGAGTAGAAAATTTAAAACTTGGAACGCAAGATATCTATTCCGGTCAGATCAAAAATGGCAAACCTCACGGAGCAGGAGAGTTGAAATATGCTC
>MGME01000007.1 GCA_001796315.1 Chlamydiae bacterium RIFCSPLOWO2_12_FULL_49_12 | reverse complement strand
CTCCCTTGAAGAGGCAATTGAGTTTGAGAAAATTCGACCTCCAAGCCGTCATAGGCAAGCTCCATCTTCTCGGGAAGCCTTCGTCCCGCCTTAAGATGGTCCATCTCGTGGGCGATATGGGTAAAGTAGGTCCGCTTGGCCCCGACCCTTTTTGCAAACTCAATTGCCTCTTCAAGGGAGAGATGAGCCTCGCTCTTCTCCTCTTTCAAGGCATCGGCAATCAACACCTCCGTCCCTCTCAAAGAGGCAATCACCCCGTTCGAATAGGCTCCCATATCGGGAAGATAGGCGAGAGTGCCGAAGCGGAACCCCGTCACCTCGCTCCCTTTGTGCAGATAGCGAACCACCCCAATCTCAATTCCCTGAAACTCCATCCTTTCCTTTTCCAAAAGAAAGAACTCAAGCCGGGCCCAGGGAAGGGGGTCTTGACAAAAAGGCTGCATCAGATAGGGGCAGCGCTGCTTGAGCGCTTCGAAAGTTTTCTCAGAGAGAAAACAGGGGATGGGCTCTTTCTTTTCCCCGAAGGAAAAGACACGGAGCTCGTCAACTCCTCCCATGTGGTCGTAGTGATGATGGGTGAGAAAAAGGGCGTCGAGAGAGACGATCCCGAATTTCAAAGCCTGCTCGCGGAAATCGGGTCCGCAGTCAACGAGGAGGCGCTTTCCCCCGATGTCCACAAGCGCCGAGGGCCGCAGCCTCCGGTTGCAAGAAGAGTCCGAGCGGCACACCGCACAGCTGCACCCGATGACCGGAGTCCCCGTCGAAGCCCCCGTCCCCAAAAAAAGCAATCGCCCCTTCATCCCTCCCCCGTTGGGAAACCCGGCCCTTAAGGGCCGAGTATTGTCAAAAGGCAGGTTGGGCCGAGTTCGAAACTCTGCCCAAAACCGCAAAAATTCTCGGGCCTTAAGGCCCGAGTTCCTGCTCTCGCTTTAAAAAACAATGACCCCCAAAAAAATAGTTGAGGCGTCCTCAGATTTTAAGCGTTCACGGTATCATTCAAAACTCATTTTGTCACTTCAAACCAAAGAGCCCGTGCCCTTTTTTCAAAGCTTTGGTAAACTTCTTCTAAACCTATTAACTCGTTGTATATGTCCGTGTTGCTTGCCGTCTTCATGTTTGCGCTTTGGTCCAGCGTCTTTTCTCTTGGCAAAATAGCCCTTTACTCTAGCCCCCCTCTTTTTTTAACGGGCTTTAGGATGCTTGCCGGAGGACTCATCCTCCTGCTCTTCCTCTTCCTCTTCAAACGCTCTCAGCTGCGGTTTTCAAAAAAATCTCTCCTTACCTTCCTTCTTCTTGCTCTCTTAAGCATCTATTTATCTAACATCTTGGAGTTCTGGGGTTTGCAACATCTCAGCGCTGCCAAAACTTGCTTTCTCTACAGCCTCTCTCCCTTTTTCGCGGCCCTGCTCTCTTTCCTTCATTTCCAAGAAAAGATGAACCTGCGCAAGTGGATCGGCCTGGGGATCGGCTTTTTAGGCTTCCTCCCGGTGCTGGCGGCTCAAAGCGGAGCCGAAGAGCTCCTCAATTTCGTCTCCTTCCTCTCCTGGCCCTCACTTGCCGTCATCGGCGCCGCCTTCGCCTCGGTCTACGGCTGGGTGCTGCTCCGCCTCATCGTCAAGGACCGGGAGACCTCTCCCCTTCTTGCAAACGGAGTGAGCATGGTGCTAGGAGGAGCGCTTGCCCTCCTCCACTCTCTTGCAGTGGAGAGCTGGACTCCTTTTCCCATCGCGCCCTCGGAAACCCTCCCCTTCCTCAAAGCAGTCGGTTCCATCATCCTCATCTCCAATCTCATCTGCTACAACCTCTACGGACTTGCCCTAAAGCGCTTCACCGCGACCTTTCTCTCCTTTCTGGGCCTCTTAAGCCCCCTCTTCGCTAGCTTGCATGAATGGCTCCTTTTAGGAACGCCCCCCTCCTGGACCCTCCTTCTATCCGTAGGCGTCGTTTCACTGGGACTTGGCATCGTCTACCAAGCCGAACTCAAGCAGGGCTATATAGCAGATGGAGCAAGATCTCGCAAAGAAAAGGTAACGCCCTGAGCAGAAGAAGCGCCCCTTTGCATCCCTTTTGGAAAGGCTGCGAACAAAAAAAAACCGGAGAGATTCTCTCTCCGGCCCTGATCGTTTTTTCTCTTTGTTTCTTTTTTTTAAGCTTTTGTAAGAGCAACGTTAACGGCGTAAGGATCCGTCGATAAGATGGAACTAAGCGCCCCTTCCGCTCCCGATTGGACACCGCCCATCTTTTGGTAGGTATTGTCGGACGTCGTGCGCCCGGCATCAGCCATGACTCGAGTGGACTCCGTATAGCCTTGAGTGGCTTGGTTCACTCCTTGCCCCATGCTCGTAAACAGATTCCCTCTCACTTGCGCCTGCTCTCCTGCTAACTTCAATTCCGTTATCTTATTTTGACAGTTTGTATCAAGGTCGTTTCTCTGTCTTAAAAGGCTTGCCTTCTCTTCTTGAGAAAGCGGCGGACTATTGCTTGCAGGGGTTCCCCTCTCAAGATTCGCTCCCGGTCGCACCTCGTTCATCTCCATCTCTTCTCCCGGAGCTAGTGCAACAGCAGGATTCGGAGTTACCGTTCCTGCGACGGCCTTGGGATTGAGTTGGTTATCAAGATTGGACTTTGCAGCAGTGAGCTCGCTATTTGCCGACGCGATTCCGGCTTCCGACTTAGCGATGCCTGCAGCGGAATTTAGAGTTGCTCCTGTCGAAACAGCTGATACGCCAACGGAGATGACCGCCCCCGTGACCAGCGCTGCAACTGTAGCTCCCGCAAGGGCCATGCTAACTTTAATAAATCCGATCTGAGACTTTCCTACAGCCGCTTGCAACTTTCCGATGACCGTGCCCAACGTCACTTGGGCAGCAGCCACCTCACCCAGCGCATTCCTCGGGTCGATCAGCGGATTGGATTGCTGAGCTGTAGAGACCCCACTTGTTTTTGTATCCATATTTTTATTCCCTATTATTGTTTTTTTTTAGTTAGGAGTTGATGATCTTGCATCACTATTAATCCTTGCATTGAGAGCTTGGGCAAGCGCCTGTTGCGCATCCACATTCTGGCTGATTCCGTCACCCATCCTCTGAGCTGCCATCGACGTCGCGTCCATTTCTCCCTTTTCTTGTTCCACCGATGCCTGAAGTAAGGAGGTTTGGCACTGGAAGATGCCCTGAGTCAATCCGAAACCAGCTCCGGAGACTAGCAATGCGGATTTCATGAAAGAGGCGGCGGTTCCCGCTAGTGAAGCTACCGAGGATAAGTAAGTGCCTAAGCAAACGCCTGCACTTACTACGGAAAGACAGATTATAATCGGTTGAAGAACTTCCATTGCATTCTGAATGCTAGCAGCTTGCATCGCCTTGCTTGTCATATTGTCACAAGCCGTCGTCGATTTTGAAGCTAATTTGGAAGCGCTTTGCATCTCTCCCCCCTCGCTTACCGCTTGGGCTAGAATAGCTGCGCCCATGTCGGAAAAAACTTGAGATCTATTGTACGTGATTAAATCACTCATACTCTTTCCTTATTGATTATCATTGTTATTTGCAGAAATACTTCCGATGCTACCCATCCCCTTGACCTGTTGTGAAAACTGACTTCCCAACATCTGAATAATCGACTCCGGTTCTGTCAACCCTGTTTGATTAACGGTGCTCATCGTCGTGGTAATCTGCGTTTGCAAGGAGCCGTCCTTAGTACTATCGCCGCTCAGTTTTCCCACCTGTCCCGGAGAAGGCCCTGTTGCGCTGTCCTTCCAGTCCCCGTTTCCTCCAAAGATCAAATCATTGCAATCATTCAATCCAGTCTCCCCCTTAAAAGCATCTCCTATATAATCTGCTACAGAGAGTGTACCAGAGGGATCTTTCAGACCCATGTATGCAGTAACCCCAGCGCCGATGACAACAACAGGTACAATAAGTTCAGAATTACAAGCAAGAAAAGCTGTAACCACAATAATAGTTAAAACAGGAACCAGCACGTTTACAATTGCCTTAAATAGGCTAAATTTAGTTGCATCTTTGGGCAATTGACTTGTTTCGGTTTGCAAGTTATTCGATATATTGTTCGACGCGTTTCCCAAAGCTTCGTTCTCCTTCGAAGAGCCGCTCATCGTCATGAGCTGTGAATTCATCGTCTCCTCGTCAAGCTTGGTCATCATCATTAAGATGTTAAAATCGCATTGACCGTGTGATGCATTTCCGGCGCTCTCATTCGTCGGATCATCCGTCAAACCGTACTCACTTGTATCCTCAACAACCGGCTTGCGGAGACGATTCAAGGGAAGAATGCGGCCTTCAATGTCAACCATTGCAGGCGTTAATTTTGCGCTATCCATATTTTTTTACTCATTCATTTGTTATAGTTTAAGAAATCATGTTGGTCTGAGCATAACTTGCGATGGCTTGTTGGATTTGATTTGCCAACTGCTGGTTATTCGTAGACGGCTCTTCAATTCCCGTTTTCGCCACAGTGCTCATCGAGCTGTTCATTGTCCCAACCATTGCTCCGATCGTCGTATTTTGAGTGCTCAGATCAGCCGATTGGTCCGGCGTGATTTGCGAATACCAAGAAGTCGGATCATCCGTGTGAGTAGCGCCAAAGAAGAAACTGTCTGAAGAGTTTCTAAAGCTATCCAAAGATCCTATAGCATTATTGCCCCCGGTACCCGGCCCTGGGCTATCGTCACAGTCAGGCCCTAAGCTATAGTCAGGCCCTAAGCTAGTGTCACCAGAACTTGGTGTATTAGCATTCGCCCCAGTAAACAGATATGCTATCCCGTATCCGATATCGCCAAACATGCCGTTCACAAACTCTCTCCAACCATTCGTTGGAGCCTTCATGTCTTTTGTCTCCGTATCATTCAATTGATTCATTTTAGCGGTTGCAGCCTCTCCCATGGCTTGGTTCTGTTGCGCAGCAGCCGCCATCGTCATGAGGTTGGCATTGATATTGTCTTTGAGATTCTCAGTAATCAGCGTCATGATGTTAATATCGCACTGATGCGTACCCATGGCCTCATTCTCTCCTGCAGGGACTCCCGTTAAGCTCTCTTGTCCGTTCTGAGCCACAGGTTTTTCGAAGACAGAAAGAGGACTAATACTTCCTTTTATTTCAAAAAATTTTGTCTCTTTAATTGGTCCATCCATAATTTTCCCCAAGTTAATCTTTTATTTTATCTAGAATAAGTGCGATGAATCTGCATATCGCCGGCATTGGCAAAACTGATCTGATTTGCCAAAGCCATATTATTTGACGCCGGCTCCTTAATCCCTACGTTTGCAACAACGCTCATCGTGGAGTTCACCTGCGATTCTTTTGAGGCAATCACCACACTGTTGCAAGAAAGAGCGGTGGTACTTTCCAGAGTCGGGTCGGTGTCTTTATTGATCTCGTCATTCAATTGCTGTGTTAGACTGAGGAGCACATCCCCATACGCCTTCTCCTCTTTTGCAGAAGCGGCCGTCGTCAAGTCCTCTGCATTCATCTTCTCTGCCAACAAAAGAGCCGCCACATATAAGATGTCATAATCGCTTGGCTTCGATTCCTTCGCCGCGCCCGAAGAAGATGCAGGAGCGGAAACCGGAATATTCGCCGATTCCTCCTGTCGATTATCCAAAAGAGGACTCCGGCACGCGTTAACTGGCATGCCGACAGATTCTGTCTTTACACCTTTAATTGAATTATCCATAGTTTTCCTTCATGATTTTTTATGATCCGGGAATTTGCCTTTGTACCATCGAAGATTTACTTTGATTGGTTTGTTCAACTGCGTCCTGAGCGATTTTGTCATATGTCATGATCAGCTGAGTATCCGATTGAATCTCCGTTGTCTCTTCCGTGCTCATCCCTTGCATGGCTGCATTTGCCGTATTGATAGCAGTTTCCGTAGTTCCCAAGACGCTTGTTGGTCCAAGTTGATTAAAATTAGAATTAAGCCAACTTCTTATGAAGTTCCACTCTGTATCTCCTATTTGGAAATTACCATTTTGTAAGTCCGTAATAGAAAAAAGGTGGTGCGGGTCAGAATAATTAGAATCAGGCCCGATACTTCCTTGATATAAGTCATCCCAAGCTTGCATGAGTTGATTTTGTATCCCTGGATCGCTGAATGAGCCTAGTTTGTCTTGCAAAGTTGCCCAGCCAGACGCAAATGCATTCAAATCATATTGATCAATGTTCTGATTTTGAGCAGTCGAGAGTTTTGCTAGAAAAGCTAATATCGAAGCTAAAGCTCCCTGCATTTGATTGGTCAACTTGTTCTGATCTGTGATGCCTTGAAGTGAGGCTGCAAGACCGTCAATGACGCCCGAACCCTGGGAATTGGTCATCACTAACATAAAGATATAGTCTAGAGAGACGCCTTTATTCCATAAATCATGAATGTAAATTGAAAGATTCAAAGGCGCCAACGGTGGATTTTGGGAAGTATCTACACTAGTTGTATGCATGATTTTTAAATTATGTTTTTATTATAAAAATATGTTACTATTCAACATGTCGGCAAAGCCGGAAGATTGATCGCTTAAAGTTTGTACTTGTTTGTCTTTAGAGATCTGTTTATTGTCATCTTGCGCAACAGAGACCGGTCGCTCTGCATCACTTTGCACAACGGCGAATTGCGCTTTTTGCAAGGAAGGCAAATTATTGGGAGCCGAGAGCTTTGCCTCTTCTGTGACCAACCAATCACATAATACAGGGTCTTGAGTTTGAGATTTCAAATAATCAATCTCGTTCTTACATTGGGTAAAATTTTGAGCGGAGGCCAAGGCTTGAGCAAGAGCTTCTTTAGGTATCTCATTAAGATAAGCCTGCAGGTGGAGTTGCTGCATCTTATTATCTGAATCTTGGCTCTCTCCCATCTGAGAAAAGGCCTCAGCCAAAATTTCCCCGATACTGGGAGCAGTCGATGACACCTTATCCATACTAGACCTAAATCTCTTTTATTATTAAATTATTGAAATTAATATTTCCCCTCATAGTTTATTTTACAATTATATAATTAATTTGTCAAGGCTAATTAAACATTATACAAAGGAATGATAAGTATCAGAAGCAAGAGGCTGACAAAGAATCGATTATAGGCAAAAAAAAGGAATCGCTTCTTGCTCGAATGGGAACGCCAAAAATTATAAGTTATTGAAATCCAAATGATTGCATTATATCTGCGAAACTTCGAAAATTGGGTTTAGCTCCGCGCTTTGACGCAGCCGAAAATCCAACTCTTGAGTTCATGGGCGGGTAGAAGCTGCCCTCGAGGCACCTGAAGGACCTGCACCTGAATGACCTGGAACGGCAATTCCCGAGAATGGCGAATCAGACGTTCTGAAAAACGCAATCTTTTTGCGTCTCAAGACATCCACACTCTTTGCCAACTTATTGAGATGACGCAATTCCTCTTGGGAAATTTTGACTTGATGCACTCCCGGGCTGCCCGGATTGCTGCGGAAACCCCACAGGTATTCTACATGGCCCGAATTTCCTCGGCTCTGTTTAAATCCTGTCACCACATCATCCCCTTCGCCTGTTTCCGGCTTGGTATTTTGCATATCCATGTAAAAGGTCTTTCCTTGACGCCGCTCGAGATAGGAATAAAAATCCGCACTCTCCAGAGTTTCAATCTGCTTGCCAAAGGCATGGATGGCCTCAAGAGCCACCTTCAAACTTTTCACTCTCAGATCAAAAGTCGCGCCGCGACCCTTTTTAAAGTCGACATCGATCCGATAGGTCTTGAAAACTCCGTCTTCGGACTCCTTGAGCAGCCGAACGTCTCCGACTCTAAAGGGAAGAGATTGAGAAATGTTTTCTGTTGTCATTTTTCTTTTATTTATTAATAAATTAACTTATTTAATTAAATTATATTATATTCTTAATTTATTGTATAGCTCGAACGCTATAAGCTGAACTACAATGAGTTACTCTCTCGCCTGGGAAGCAAACGACTAAAAATAAGATCCTTACGTTCTTAACCACTTCTTTGGAGAAGGGCGCTGCCGTTTGGGTTTGGGTTTTGCGGGCTTCGAGACAGGTTCTCTTTTCCTTAAAGCACGAGAGATATCATCCACAAGCATGGTCATCTGGCGGCGACCATTTTCTATCGTTTCCCACTGCTGTGGAGTGAAAAGTCCTTTGTCATGAGCTACATTCACCATCTGTTCGGGAGTGAAACCCGTTCGTTGAGAAATCTCTTCCATCAGATTTTTTAAGCGGATGTAATACTCCTGGATCTCTCGGATCACGCTCTCTCGTTCCTTTGGGGGGGCTTCCAATAGTTTTTGCTTGAGCTGTTCAAAAAAAATGAGACCCTTTTGCAAAGAGAGTTCAATATTGGACGTCTTCAAGTTTGCCCCTTGAAACTGCTGGATAAATTCCTCAAACTCATCTTTCAACATACAGCTCTCCTTGCCGGACTTGACAGAACTGCAGAAACATCACATTCAACATTTTGTCCTGCAATCCCTTGAAATTGCTGACGCTTATCCAGAGGGTCATGCGCTCGAAATTTCAAGCGAGTTCAGTCAAAATCCGGAACTATCCAATGCCGCCTGTCCCGTGCTGCTCAGCTTGCCCTCTTCTTTCAATATCATAAGATTTTTTTTTGTGCTATACACAAATGAATCACTTTACTGGCGTGGAGAAGAAAAAAATGAATGCGGTTACCAAGATTTGAACTTGGGACCTCGACATTATCAGTGTCGCGCTCTAACCAGCTGAGCTATAACCGCATGATTGTTGTTGGAGGCTAGGAGATTCGAACTCCTGACCTTCTGAATGCAAATCAGACGCTCTACCAAATCTGAGCTAAGCCCCCTTTAGGGGCAGAGGATAACCAGCAACAACTTTTCTTAGCAAATCAAAAGATAGAGCGGTCTCGCCCCATATTAGAAATAGGGGGCGAGATGCGATCGTCGAACCGGGGGAAGCTTTCGCGCCGGCCCAAATCCAATTTTTGAAGTGCGTTCGGTATAACCGGTGGTTTTTCTTGTCGTTCCATCATTTGTTAAATAAGCTCTTTTCATTTAATCTGTAAATTCTTAATTGTTTTCGCTTGAATGGGTACGAACAATCAGCGCAATCTCTTTTTTGGTCTGGAGGCGTGCGCCCCCTGGCCCGAATCTTCTCTTCAGGGAAGGATGATTCCCGAAGAGTCGCGCCATCTGACGCTCGCCTTCTTGGGAAAGCTCGACCCGAAGCCTCTCTTGGAACAGCTCCCCTCCTTGCCTGTCCCCGAGCCCCTTTTGGGAGGAGCGGGGGTGTGCGACCGGCTCCTCTTTTTGCCCGAACGCCGTCCTCGCGTCGTCTCCTACCACGTCCGGTGGCCCTCGGGGGAAGCGGAGCTTTTATCCTTTCGAGACGCGCTCTTCCGCTGGCTGCTTTCTTTGGACTACCGGCTCGATGAGCGCCCCCTCCTCTCCCACGTCACCGTGGCAAGAGCGCCCTTTGATGAAGGGAAGTGGAAAAAGGAGTTTCATCAACTTCCCCTGATCGCAAAGGCCGTCCACCTCTACCAGAGCCGGGGAGAACTCACCTATCTTCCCCTATGGAGCCTGCCGCTCTCGCCTGCTTTTGAAGAGCTTTCCCACACCGGAGAGGCCGCCTTTGCCGTGCGGGGAAAGGATTTAAACGAGCTCTACCTCCACGCGCAGCTTGCCTGCTCCTTTCTCTATCCCCCCTTTTTAGACTACCTCCTGCCCCCTTTAGAAAACGAGTCGTTTGAAGAGATGATCATCCGTCTCAACGAGAGTCTCTCCCGTCTCGATGAAGAGATCGGCTCTCCCGTCAAGGCGCTGAGCTTCCACGGAGAGCTTCAAAGAGATGAAAAGGGCTTGCTTTTTTGGGAGATGATCCTGGATATATAGTTCCTCTATGTTAAGACAAATCGGCAAAGCCACTTACTTAATGCCCGTCGAGGAAGGGATGCGGGTCCCCGGCCTGATTATCGCAACGGAAAAGCTGCTCAAGGAGATCGAAATCGAGCGTCCGCTCCAGCAGGTCAAAAACGTCGCTTCCCTCAAGGGAATCGTCGGCTACAGCATCGCCATGCCCGACATCCACTGGGGCTACGGCTTTCCCATCGGAGGAGTGGCGGCCATGGATCCGGAGACGGGAGTCATCAGCCCGGGCGGCGTCGGCTACGACATCAACTGCGGCGTGCGCCTGGCAACCCTTCCCTTGCTCTTCGAAGAGATCGGAGAAGCTCCCTTGAAGGAACTGATCCAGCGCATCTTTGCCTTAGTGCCGTCGGGCGTGGGAAGGGGCCATAAAAAAGAGCGCGGCCTCTCGGAGAGAGACTACAGCGAGTTGCTCTCATCCGGCGCCAAGTGGTGCATTGAACACGGCTGGGGCGTGCCGGAAGATCTCGAGCACATCGAAAGCTTGGGCAAGATCGAAGGGGCGGACCCTGACGCCGTCTCCCCCACGGCAAAGAGCCGCGGCAAAGACCAGCTCGGCACCGTCGGTTCGGGCAACCACTTCGTCGAGATCGGCGCCGTTGACGAGCTCGCCCTCGCCGACATTGCCGAGGCGTGGGGGATCCGCAAAGGCCAGCTCTACCTCATGATCCACTCAGGCTCGCGCGGCTTGGGCCATCAGACGTGTCAGGATACCTTAAACCGCTTTGTCAAAAAGGGTTATGCCGAGGGGCTTCCCGACCGCCAGCTGGTCGCCGCTCCCATCCGAAGCCCGGACGGGGAAGAGTATTTTCGCGCCATGGCCGCCGCTGCCAACTTTGCTTTCGGGAACCGTCAAAAGATCCTCCACGAGGTGAGAGTCGCGGTGCAAGAGGTGCTCCGCATCCCGCCCCATGAGGTGCGGCTCCTCTACGACGTCTGCCACAACATCGCCAAATTCGAAACTCATGAATTTGAAGGGAAGAGACGCAGGCTCTGCATCCACAGGAAGGGGGCGACGCGCGCCTTCGGCAAAGGGCATGAAGAGCTCTCCGCTCTCTTTAAAAAGACGGGCCAGCCCGTCCTTGTGCCCGGTGATATGGGCCGCGCCAGCCACCTGCTTGTCGGAGAGGGAAACGCCCTCACCTGGTGCAGCTCCTGCCATGGAGCCGGAAGAGCTAGGAGCCGCGTCCAATCCCTGAAGGCCTGGAAAGGGCGAGACATCAAGGAGTACATGGAAAGCCAGGGCGTCACAGTCCTTGCCTCGTCCTATCGCACCATCGCCGAAGAGATGCCCGACGCCTACAAGAACGTCGATGACGTCGTCCTCGCCGTGGAGGAGGCAGGCCTGGCGTCGCGCGTAGCGCGACTTAAGCCCCACTTCGTCATCAAAGGATAACCTCGCTTTTTGGAGCGCTTATGTCAAAGCCTCACTTACTTGCAGAATCTCCCGAGATCTACGACACCCTCCAAAGCTGGGGCTCTTATTTTGTCGACAATCTCTTTGTCGATAAGAGAGTCAACCATCTTGCCTTAAGTTTATTGACCATCGTCTCGGTCGGAACGGGGGCAGCGGTTATCTCCCTCGCCTTCCCTCCCCTTGTCGCTCTCCTTCCTTTGGGAGGCCTTCTCTTCGGGGGCGGCTGCCTTCTTACCCACGCTTTTGTCATCTACTGCATCCATCGCTTCGGGACCCACTCCCGCACCGCCCTTCGCGTCGACCTTCTCTTCAAACACACGATCCTCCACTTGCTTGTCTCGGGCAGTCTGCTCTGGGGCGCCGCCCTCTCTTCCGTCCTGCTCGGAGCGGCTTCTCTTTTTCACGGCACCCTTCTCTCTCTTATCGAAGCGGGCCTCTTGTCCTCCCTGAGCTTCGGCTTTCTCTTTCCCTTGGGAAGGCTCTTACTTGCAGCTTCCTATGAGATAGACGAAGAGAACGCCCCCCATTTCATGGAGTCTCTGAAGGCGATCTTTCTTCATGCAATCGACGCCGGAGGAGAGAACGTTCGCGTCGCCCTTTCGCTCTTCTTCAATGACCTTCTCCTCTATCTGGACCACCTCTTCTACGAATTGCGAGAAGTGCATACTCTGCTGCAGGAACTCGGACCCGTCAGCGGCTTCAGTGAAGCGCAGCTAAGGACCTATCTGCAACGCTCCCTCCCCCATGCCGCCTTGCAAACTCTCCACTTCCTCTTGGATCACGCAGGAGGGCGCATCTCCTTAAACTTCCTCTTTAAACAGCTCTCTCTTGCGCCCGCAGCTTCGCGCCAAAAGCTATCACGGCTGCTTGAAGAACGCATGCAAGGGGCTCTAAAGGAGAAAGGCGTCTTGCAGATCGAAGAGATATGGAAGCGGCACCGGCTGCGGCAAAAATGCGTCAACGACCGGAGAAGAGATTACAAGTGGCGCGGCAGAGAGATCGATCCGTCGCAGCTAGAGGGACTGAAGCGGGAGCTGGAGAACGATATCCGCTTGGTCGATCGCGCCCTTGCCCGCCTGCAGCCCTTCTTTGCACAGGATCTTCTCGACGGCATCACCTCCTCCTCGCTACCTTTTGAGCTGACAAGCTCCCTCGGAATGATCCTCTCATTAAAGGAGAGCTTTATCTCCCTCCAAAAAGAGCTCTACGGCTCTGTTAGAGAGCAGCTCACCACCTGGAGAAACCGTCTCCTCCCAAAAGAACTCCCGGAAGAAGCGGAGCCTGCCTACATCGTCTTATGCAGCCGAGGGCTACGAGTGGCTGACTTCGAAAGCTTAGCAGAGAGGCTAGGACTTCCCTCCGGGGACGAAGCGATCAAAGAGGTGCATAAAAGGTTGGTGCGCTCCGGCCTCTTTGGAGAAAAAGAGCTCTTAAAAGAAAAGATCCTTCCCTCCCCCTCTTCTGCAATCCTCCAAGAGCGCCTCTTCAACTACCTAAAAAAGGAAAAAAGCCATCTCTTCGACTGGGAACGAATCGCAAGGGTCGTAGAGAGTCTGGCCAAGGGCCTCTTTATCCACGTCATCCCCTCCGCGCTTGTCGGCTGCATCGTCTACTCGGCCCCTTTGATGACGGCATTGGGGCTCGCCTTGGGTCTCTTTGCCACCTGGCAGCCCGTCGAGGCGCCCCCCTCTCCGCCCTTTCGGTGGAACCTCTCCGAACTCAGCCGCTCTTTATGCTACCCATTCCTTCTAAGCCGCATCCTCCTCATCTCCCCTCCCCTTGGGGGCCTTCTCTCCGGCCTCTTCCTTTCGTCAGACCTAAGCCGCTTGACTCTCAATCTCTACCACCACACCCGCCGCCATCCGGCTCTCAGCTAAAAAAAAACACCCCCGGATGCGGGGGTGTGAAGGCAATGGGGTTAAAAAAGAGTTTTTTAAGAACGGTTATTTTACGCAAATGGGAGAAGATGCAGGAGCAGCGCCATTCATCCCAAGGTTCGTTGATAACAAGTAGATTCCGGCGCACCCCATGAGCATAAACGACATCAGAGCCGGTTTCATATTGTTGTGCATCCAACCGCTCGTCCCGTTTGAAGGGGCGGCGGCACCCTGTAGTGGTTG
>MGME01000006.1:5106-15069 GCA_001796315.1 Chlamydiae bacterium RIFCSPLOWO2_12_FULL_49_12 | reverse complement strand
TTGTTCTCGGCACGCTCTTTAAAACGCTCGCCTACGCCGTCTCAGAGACGACCGTGAAACACCACAAGATGGTCAAGCGGCACTTCACGCCAATCGATCTCTCGGTCGGTTCTTTAGAGTCTCCCATTGGCCCTCTCACTGCTTGGGTCCGCTTCCAGGAAGCGTTAAACAGTTACAGTCCGATCCATCCGAAGGTGCGCCATCTCTTCGTCTTTGGGGATTCGAAACTGGAATTGACCGCTGCGCATCCCCTCTTTTTGAAAACCCGTCCCAAAAAGATGGTGCTTGTGAACACGAAAATCAGAGCCTGCTCCGAATCCTGCGTCCTAAACCTTCCTCTGATCAAAAACCTCCGGGACTGGCTCTTCAACGATCTCGACAGAGAACTGGCAAAAACCGGGCTCTTTGAAAGACGCGAACAGAGGAAAGAGAATCAGACCTTTGTGGTGCAGCATCCTGCCGCAAGCATTCCGGAGGCTTTAACCAACCGCCCTCCCCTAAGGAGAAATCACAAGCCCTATCACCGCATCTACTCAATGGCTCTTAAAGCGAGGGAGGAGCAGATCCTTCCTCCCTCCTAAGGAAAAAAATTATTCCCGTCCGGGCGGAGGAATTTCTAGGCCGGAAGTGATGGGTTGGACATGCATCTCAACTTTGCCCGTGATTTTATTAAAGCGGTATTTGGGGCTCATCAACTCATATTTTGGCAGGACAAAATAGAGACCGACCAGGGAAATGAGAATCAAAACGACCCATCGAATAAAACAGGGGAAGTTAAATTCATGCGTGCATTCTTTTTCTGGCATAGAGGAACCTCCTTATAAAATGCCTATAAAACAGGCTTATATAGGTAAAAAAATATTTGGTCAAGCTGCAGGCAAAGAGAAGATCTTTCTTTGAAGCAGCGCCTCTCTCAGCTGTTCGTAGGAGTGGAAGGGAATGCCGTCGATGCCTAGCAAGCGCGCGGCCCGAATATTTTGTTCCTGATCATCAATCAAAATGACCTCTTGCGGCGACACCTTGAGGTTCTGGAGCAGGATCTTAAACGCCCTGCGATGCGGTTTGGCTGCCTTGATTTCACAGGAGAGCAGGACGGGATCAAAGGGTTCGTAATAACCCAGCTTTTTCACATAGCGGGCCTCTCTTTTTGAGATGTTGGAAAGAAGAGCTACCCGATACCCCTCTTTTTTAAGAGCCCGGACAAGCTCCATCATATGAGGTCTTCGATGCACCGAAGAGAGGATACGCTCATCCACGTCTTCCATCCACTTTTCGGGAAGAGTCAGCCCCCTTTTTTTTGAGGCCTCTTTCCATGCTCTCTCTTCGCTTCTTCTCTTTTTCTTTTTCACTTCGCGCAAAAGAGAGAGGGCCTCCTCCTCAGAAAGAGAGAGCCTTTTTTGAACAAAGGCGATCACCTCTCTTTTGTCCACCGTCGAGAGCACTCCTCCGTAATCAAAGACTAAGACGGGTTTAAGAGAACTCGACTTTGTACAATTTGCGACAGCCGAATTCCGAAAAGAAGGCGCTTCACTCCTTTCTTTGAAGAAAGGATGCCAAAAGAGAGCGGAGAAGAAGAGAAGAAAAAAAATATTCATTTTTCGGAGTTGAAGTAAAAACGAGAGCTTGTCCGAAAGCCTGACCGGCGCAAAGCGGATTCCAAAGCGACCTCAGAAGCAGCGTCTCCCTGACGTTGAAGAGTGATCTTCATCGCCGCTAAGTCTTTTTTGTATCTTGCTTTGCTTTGACGAAGGTCCCAAAAACTGCGCTCTTCCTCTCCGAATCCTTCCCGGCTTCCCTCCTCAAGCCCCTTTTGTATCCTCACGACAGATCCTAAGCGTTCGGCCAAAGGAGCTACCCGGGAAACCGCCTCGCTCAAAGTGCAGTACTGGTGGCGATTCAAAGGGTTCTCTCCCAGCCTGAATCCAACTCTTTTCTCTTTTTCTTCAACAATTCTTAAAAGCTTCTTTCTTAACCTCCGGAAAGTCTCAGCTTGACAAGGGAGAAGCTGATTAAGAGAGGCCCTGATCCAAAAAGGATGAACATTCTGCTCCAGCAGTTCTTCATCAATGAGCCAACAATAGCTTTTCATTGCCTCTCCATAGGCTTTCCCCAAAGCAGTCACATTAAAGGCCTTTTGGGCATCATGAAATTTACGAACAGAAGCAATGAAGGTCCCCAAAGATAGCGTCATTTTAAGATCCTGCGTTTTTTGCAACATCTCATAAAGTTGAGGTAACATTTCGGGCTGCGACCGTCGGATTCGAAAATTTTGTTCGTCGTCCATAGCGCTTTGGCTATGGACTTCTCACAAACTTTTCGACTCCTTGGTCTCGCCGCGAAATGTTTACCTCAACTTTATGAGAAGTTGCCGTTTTTTTGTTTCTTTATTTCGAAGAGCAGATGGCAACCGAAGAGCTGCTTCCGATACGGTTTGCCCCCGCTTCGATCAGCGCCAGGGCAGTCTGATAGTTCCGAATCCCACCCGATGCCTTCACGCCGAACTTTTCTCCTACTGTGCGGCGCATCAGTTTGACAGCCTCAACAGTGGCCCCTCCAGGCCCGAATCCGGTCGACGTCTTCACGAAATGAGCCCCTGCATCCACGGAGAGCTCGCATCCCTGTACAATCTCTTCATTGGAAAGATAGCAGGTCTCCAGGATCACTTTGATGACCAAAGAGGGAGCGGCTTCCACCACTTGGTGGATGTCGTCGTAGACGGCGCGCCAGTTTCCGGCCTTCAACAATCCGATAGGAAGAACCATATCAAGCTCCGTCGCTCCATCGCTCAGAGCCAGTTCAGCCTCTTTGGCTTTGGTCTCAGTGAGGTTGCTTCCCAAAGGGAAGCCTACGACGGTGCAGACACCTACCGCAGAGCCGTTGAGCCCGGCTGCAATTTTTTTGACCCAGAGGGGATGGACGCAAAGAGCGGCAAATTTAAAGGCGAGCGTCTCTTCAATGAGTTTATCGATCTCAATTTCCGTTGCCTCCGGGCGCAGCAGCGTATGATCCAAGTAACGATTGATCAGTTTCACGGTTTGAAATTTAACAAAAAAAACTGTTATTTGAAAAAGAATTATGCATATGAATGGATAGACTCCCGCTACTCTTTCAGAAAAAAGACGACCAGCTTTTTCCACTCCCTTTTTTTAAAAAGGGGGCGAATCCGCTGCTCTTCAATTTGAAGATAGGCGGCAAAGTCGGAAATCAAAGGGTCGAGCTTTCCCTGTTTGGAATGGGTGGTTAGCTTCTCGGAGAGGTCTTTGATGAAATCGAACCAGACAAGGCTCTTTTTGCGCATCTTTTTCAATTCGCCTCGCAAATTTCCTTCGCCCAAGATGAATTTTAAGAAAAGAAGAGGCGGGACGCTCTTTTCGATCTCTTTGCCCTCCCGCCGAAGCAAAGAGCTGTCTCGAAAGAGCTCTCCCACCTGTTTTTCGGCAAGCGTTCGGATGACCTTGCAGATCAATCCTTTCTCTCTTGGTCCAATGGGAAGCGGGGAAAAAGGCGGCGCTTGATCTTTCAAAAGAGCGCTCGTTTCAACAGGTGAAACCGGTCTCAAGAGGGGCATCGCTTCATCATCGCGTCCTTCGGCGGAAACCTCTCCCTTAAGGCAAGGGTATTTCAACATGCAAAATTCCGGATTTTCAAGCCCGGGTTCACTTCCCTTCTCTACCAAAACGGATTCGAAAAGCGGCACTGAGGGCTTCTCTCCCAAGGCCTTCGGCTCTTCTAGAGGAGGACAAAGAACAACTTTCCTTTCGCGATCGCCTCTCTCTTTTTTGGGAGAACGCAATGCGGAGACATTTAAAGAGCTGATGAGAGGATGGAGCTTTTCGACAAAGAAAAGATAAGCTCGGCGAGCGCTCTTTTTCAACAACTCCAGGTCTGAAAACCCTTCTCCTTGAAAAAGCGATTGAATAAAACGACTCTCTTTCAAACTCTTTTTCTCCGTGCATGCAAAGCGGAGCTCTTCAAACGTTCTTTTTGCGCAGATCTCAACTGTGGAATCGATGAGTCCTGTCCAGGAAAGAAGATAGCGAAAGACTCTTTCAAGAGAGCTGGCTGTGTAAAAGCCCCGGGCGGTCCAATAGGAGCTTTGATGAATCTTAAAGACGATCTCTTGAAGGGAGTGGTCTGTGATGTTCATCTTTTTTAAGAGCTCCCTCTGGAATGGAAAAAGACAAGCGCCGCTCTAAGAGAAGCGATCAGAGAGCGCATCAAGATGAAAAAAGAAAGTATGATAAAGACGGGAAGAGAAAAAAGAAAGAAAAGAGCCCGGAAGACTTTTCGACGAAGGCGCCGGCTCTCTCGCTCAGGATCAAGCGGGATGAGTGCAACGCAAGAGAGCGATGAAAAAGCCTTGAGGTGAGAAGCAATCCTCCCTAAAGGTTTTTCAGGGACAAGGAGAAAAAGACGCCACGCACGGGCCCAGCGCGCGCCGAACCAAGAGACGATGTCTCCTTTTTGGACAAAGAGGGAGACGTCCGGCGGCGTTTTAAGAAGAGCGCTTTTTTTCTCATAGCAGCACATGACGTGTCTTCCTAATGCAGCAGGGGTATAGGCGCGTGCCGTCTGCACAAGATCAGGAAAGTGGGCAACCGTTAAGAGCGTCAAGGAGCCGCCCAAACTGATGCCGCTCACCTCAATTTCGTGTCGCGACCCCGCCCGCTCTTGCTGCAAAAAAGAAGAGAGCCGCTTCTTCGCAAAGAGACTAAAAAGGAATTCTCCGATAGAAAAGAGCGGCGCGAAATCGGTCCAAAGGTCTAGAGGAGACCAGGATGCGGTGGGTTGCGCCGTTCCCGGAAAGAGCAGAAGAAGGCGCGCACCTTTGGGAGAGCCTTGTTTTGGCTTAAGAGCAAAGGCAAGAAACGGAGCGCCTAGCCACCGGGGAGTCAAGGAAAGCCTTTCCACGCAACAAGAGATCATCTCCCAACACCCTTGAATTTTCTGCGGGATTTTTAACTCCTGCCCTTGTTCCGGCTCAAAAAAGGGAAGGAGCGTTAAGAGATGACCCAGCAGGATTTCGGAGAGCCTCTCTTTCCAAGGGTTCCCATGGTTTTTTTGCAGTCGTTGACAAAGCGCAGTCCCCAGCGTTTCGATCTCCGAGCAGATCTCCTGCATCAAAGCGCTCTCTTTTTTGAAGAGAAAGGCCTTTAAAATCCGAAAGGTCATCACTCTGAAGCTACAATCCCGAAATGAAGGAGTGCCCATGAACCAGCGCAAAATATTTTTCGCGTCCTCCCCTTTTTGAAACTCACTTTTGGCAAACAGAGGAAAAGAGCCGCCAAAAGAGAGGGACGAAAGAGCCTCAAAGAGCCTCCTCACAGCTTGCGCAGTAAGAAACGTGCGCGCTCTGATTCCCCAGGCGCTGAGAAGCTCTCTTGCAGCTCTTTGAAAGAGGTTCTCAAACCTCTCCCGATCATCGACAAGAGCACTGAGAGCTTCCTTTAGAAAAGAGGCAAGCCGCTCCTCTCGTTGTCCTCGAGAAACCAATCCGAGCCGCAATCGGATGAGAAAAGAGAGCTTTTGATCAAAAGAAGAGATGACCGGCGTCTCATCCCGGGCGGCATATAGGGCCGGTTGAAATGTCGCAAAATCCTGATATTGTGCGACATCTAAAACCCGATCTTTTGATGATAGTTTATGATACATAATCAATAATTGTTATTAATTTATCTTTTTTAATTTCAGAAATATGATAGATAAAAATATATTCTCCTATTTCGGCAAATAGATCAACACTATACCAAACCCGCCAAAAGAAGACAAAAACTCTTGCACCTGCTACAGTTTTCTTACGACTCAGTGAAGGACTATTCTGTCTCTATGAGACATAAACTTCTAGATGTTGTCTTTGAAAAAAACCCTTCTTCCTCAGTCATTCGCAAGTTGATCCAGGGAATTAGCGAGGATGCCTGTGAAAAAGAGGGAATGCCTCCCATTGAACCTTTTGCCTTTTTGATCCGTGACGATGAGCGCAACCTCATTGCCGGCGTGGCCGGAGCGCAATTTTTCGGCTCTCTCTATATCGACCAGCTCTGGGTGGATAAAACAGAGCGCACAGAGGGGCTGGGAAGCGATCTGATGAAGCGGTGCGAAGAGTTCGCCAGGGAAAAAAATTGCTCTTTCATTACACTCAATACCATGGACTTTCAGGCTCTTTCCTTCTATCAAAAGCTCGGCTTTTTTGTAGAATTTCAAAGCAGGGGCTATACCCATGGCTCCATCTGTTTCTACTTAAGAAAAAACTTGTAGAAATAAAATTTTTCCTATAATCAGGTAAGTATCCAACATATAGGAGAAGGTCATGGATCTTTCACTCTTTTTAGCAAGGTTTTTCGGACTCTATCTGCTGATTGTCGCAGCTCTTTGGCTCATTAGACAAGAACAGATGAGAGATCTCGTCAAGGAGCTCTTTTCAAGACCCGAAGTGCTGGCCGTGACCGGAGCCATCAATTTGATGCTCGGTCTTGCAGTGGTGATCAGCCATCCCGTTTTTGAGTGGAACTGGCACGGATTGATCACGCTGCTTGGCTTTCTTGCCATCCTCAAGGGGGTTCTACGCATCGGCTTTCCGAAGCAAGATAAGAGAATGGCTTATGCTCTCGTCAAAGGATCCAACTACTGGGTCTCTTTTGTGATCATGCTGATCATCGGCCTCTACCTCTTTTATATCGGCTTCTACGTGTAGCCAAAAAGCCGGCAGCTCTACCGAACGCGCTTCAAAAGGGGGATTTGGGCCGACGCGAAAGCTCCCCCCGGTTCGACGATCGCACGTCAGCCCTTGGGTAGCTTTGGTATATCGTCTTTTAAACACTGCTTAGCGGTTTTAAACGGCGCACCAGGCGGACTCCAAAAGGCGTGAGAAGAGAGGTGAACAAGATCGTCAAGCTCAAAGCGCTGTAGACCCCTTGGCTCAAAACCTGTTTTTGGGAAGCGAAATCTAAAACTATGATGGACGCCTCGGCTCGAGGAAGCCGGCTCACCGCAATGAGAAGAGAGGTGTGCACGGAGAGATGGGACCATCTTGCCGGATAGTAGTTGCCGATGAGCTTACCCAAAATGGCTGCTCCAAGGATTGCCATGAAAAACAACCAAGACCCTTCCATGGCAGGAAGAGAGATGCGATAGCCGACGTAAAAAAAGAAAAAGGGGATGAAAAAATCAAAGATCGCTTGCATGGAGGCGTCCATTTTCACCGCCTTGGGATCCCGGCTGAAGGCCATCCCGGCAAAGAACGCTCCAATGGCAAGGGAAAAATTTAAAAGGGCCGCAATCGAGGCAATGATCAAGCCCATTCCAATCACGCTAATCATCGAATCAGGCATCTTTTCATAACGAATCAGCTTTTGCATCAAAAGCGGTTCAATGAAAGAAGAGAAGAGATAACAAAAGAGCGCAAAGAGAGCGAGAGTCAGCAGGAAAACCGGAAGAGCGAGGGAATAGAAAGGCTCTTCATTGAGCCCATGAAAGAGAAGAATCATAAAAAAAATCGCCGCCAGATCATCGATGAGAGAGAGATCGAGCATGAGAGCGCCCGTCTTGCTCTCTGCCAGCTCCCCTTTTCTCAAGGCAGCGGCAGAGACCGCAATACTTGTTGCCAGCAGAACCAGAGCGATGAAAAGGGATGCATTAAGGGAAAATCCAAAGAAAAGGGAGACAAAGATGCAGGGGAGAATGCTAAAAATCACGTTTCCCAAAGCAATCAGCCACACTTTCGGAAGAAGCGTTAAGAGTTTTTTAACATGGGCCTCCAGGCCAATCTGAAAGAGCAGTAAAATCAGGCCAATCTTAGAGAGATTCTCCAAAAAAAGAGCGATCTTGGGAGTGATGAACAAAAAACGCTCGTCAAAGAGGCGCACTCCCCAGCCAAACAAGAGAAAGCCCACAACCGGCGCAATCTGAATCCGCTTGAAAAGACCCTTAATTCCTAAAAAAAGAACAAGAAAAAGGCCTAAAATCAGGTGCTCTTCGATTTGTAGATTCACACCTTTGATAGATAAAAGAAAAATGACTTCCAATCAAGATTCAAACGCACCCGTCCGGGTGCGACGAAAAGAAGCAGGATGAGCCTTTTCGTTCAACATGTGGGAGCGCCCATCCTGCAAAAAAAAAGAAGTGTTAGAAGCGTGGCCTTCTGGGACCGCCAAAAGAGGAGCGCTCTCTTGAAGGTTCTCTCTTTTCCTGGGGACGCGCTTCATTGACAACGAGAACCCTCTCTCCAATTTTTTTTCGGCTTAACTCTTCGATTGCTTTCTGAGCATCTTGTTTGGATTCCATTTCGACAAATCCAAAACCTCTTGACCTTCCTGTCTCGCGATCCGTAATCAGTTTCACACTTTTAACGGCTCCATACTCTGAAAACAGTCCTTCCAATTCCTGTTCGGAATAACTGAATGGCAGGTTGCCAACATAAAGCTTAATCATACACTATCTCCATATTGCGGTTTAACTTATGCAGCAACTGTTTAATATCAATTGGTCTGAATAGACTTTGCAAAGAAAAACCTAATTTTGTTCTTTAGGCTTTTAATGAAGGGATTCTCCCACGATTAAAAAAGCACCCTACCTTATACCAGCTGCCTCGATTTCCCGCAAATTGAATTTTACGAATTTTACGAATTTTTCATCCGGAATGGATGTGTGCAAGAGCTTCTTGACACCTCGCTGCAGCAATACTTAAATAATTACTAATCACCTGCTGCAATACAGGGCTTACCTTGACATTCTCCCGAATAAAGGGAAGACTTGCAGGCCAGCGAGGCGGGGCTGCTGTCGGGTTTTGGTGTAATCGGTTTTCTATTTCACTTCTCTCATAGCAAAGAGGCGGCGCTTGGACATCGAGCGCGCCAAGATCAGGAACGACGACAAATCTGATAAGTCTTCCCGTACTCGCACATCTCAGCCAATTCTCGACATTGACAATGAGAGAGAAATCCTCTGGCAATTCCTCAAGCTGCTGCCAGTTGACCATCCGCTCATAGAACTGCCGACGAACGAGCGCCTCATACTCCTCTAGCCACTCCCTTGCAAATTGATCGCTTAACTCTACAAAAGCACAATGGAACTCTTCTTGTTTTTCAGCATCGACTCCTCTTTCAAAGTCATTTCTAGAATAGTCAACGTCATGGATGCTAAGGCCAGCGCCTTGCAGAGCGCTGAGATCCACGAAGAGCTCCCGGCGGACCCGACAGCGGACCGGATGGATCATCAGTGCCCCCGTAGCGGGACAAAAAAACTGTAGCGATCCGGCTCGCTCACGCAGCCATTGCTTAAACTGTTCATCAACTGCAAGGAGCGTCACCCTATCCCTCTGCGGTGAAGCGGCTGCAGGCTGAAGAACGGAGATGGTGGCAGCTTGAACGCGCTGAGTCTGCTTCTCAAAAGTCCCGCAAGAATCAAATCCTTTAAAAGCTACATAGATGTTATAAAGAGGTGCACGAAGTTGGATTGCCGTATAAACCAATTTCAGGATTTCATCCCGCCGTTTGTCTGTTCCAATGAATTTTAAATGTTCGGCTAGTGAAAACCCCTCCATACTACGACAGAGTCCGGTCGAAACGACGGAGGAGAGACTACTTCCTGAAGCGATTTGGCTAGAGAGATCAGCCATTCCTGTCGCTGTAGTAACGATCATGCGAGTATTCGAAGAAAAGGAATCTTGCTTGTAAGCCACTGCCCCTTCTGCAAGTTGCATGGCGGCAAATGTCGCTTGAGCAGCCATATTGACATAGTTGGGCTTGTCCTTTTTGCATTCGGCACGAAAACTCTCGGTCGCCTCCCAAACTCGAAACATTTTAAAAATCCAGGGTAGAACATCTAACGCCTTTTTCGGAAAGTCGCCTATCCAACAGCTCATACAACCTCCTTGTATGCTGTCTCCCAGTAACGAATACGATCGCGAATCAACAATTCGAGGGCAGGCTCCCGCTTTAAATCTTGGATGGAAAGAGGCCGACGCGA
>MGME01000006.1:4973-5074 GCA_001796315.1 Chlamydiae bacterium RIFCSPLOWO2_12_FULL_49_12 | reverse complement strand
ACCCAAATTCTTTTAGGGAATATGTCTGTTTCATTAACACATATTGGTACATATGCGTATGTTTTTTATCAACTATTAATTACTCTCGGCTAATTGGACAG
>MGME01000006.1:0-4956 GCA_001796315.1 Chlamydiae bacterium RIFCSPLOWO2_12_FULL_49_12 | reverse complement strand
CGCGTCGTTCTCAATGATCTCAAGGGCAATATCGGGAGCCTTTTCTTCCCTCTCTTCCAAGAGGAGATCCTCTTTTTTTTCAAGAGAGCTCTTCACATGCCGAAACGTTTGAAGGACAAGACGAGAAAGCGAAGTGATGCAGACAAAACATAGGAT
The DNA here is from genome assembly GCA_001796315.1 of Chlamydiae bacterium RIFCSPLOWO2_12_FULL_49_12. Classification (GTDB taxonomy): domain Bacteria; phylum Chlamydiota; class Chlamydiia; order Chlamydiales; family Rhabdochlamydiaceae; genus 2-02-FULL-49-12. Next base: position 4,800 of record MGME01000006.1, on the reverse strand, counting down.
TAACGGCCCTATCCTTTCATCTAAAGATCGTTGCGGACATGGGGAAACGAGAGAAAAAAAGAGGACGGAGATCCAGGCATGGGAAGCAATATCTTCCGTCAGACAGTTCCAAACCCTCTCTCCGACCACAGATGCCAACCGGTTTTTGAAATCTGCAAGACAGCAGCGGAGACGATCAATACGCCCGTCTAAATGATTATTTTCAGGACGAGAAAAGAGATGCTCCACCCCCTTTATGCCTAAGTAGCTCGATCCTGCCAAAGCCAGAGGAATCGCCATATGAACTCCTAATAGTTAGGGTTTTCCGCCTCTGCCCCCGCTTGCAGCTCCCCGGGAGGGGGAATGTTCAGATGATGAGCGACTGCTTCTTCGATGCGATTGGAGTGGTACTGGAGGCGGTTGTTAATCAACAATTGCAAAGCGGGACGAGAAAGAAGTTGATCCTGACGCAGCGAAAGTCCGGTCACGGGAGACCTCCCATGCGCCGCAATCCACTCCCGAATGGATGCTTCCTCATACAACGTGACGCCGTTGGGATCGGCAACGGGATGGCGGATCGGGCGTAGGGTAATCGGACAGACATAGCGCGAAAAAATGACGTCGTGTTCCAGTTCTTGAGGAATTTCAGAAAGGGCCAATAGATCAAAAGGATTAGAATTGCCCCCAGCGGGCCTTTGCGCGCCTTGCGTCTGAGACAGCGTTTGCAGTTTTTGCGCAAGAGAGAGATAGAGCCTTTGCGCAAGCTCGCAGGCAGATACAGTCCTCCCTGCGATTTTCTCAACAGCCCCCAATTGAAGGCCGAGTTCCACCGCCTTAAAAGTAAGATCGGCGCTTTGGATCTGCTGAAGCACCTCTTCACACTCTTCTTTCGTAATATTTCTGTAGCTTGAGATGTAACAATGCTCGCCGCTACCCTCGTAGACTGGGATGCGCACCTTGGCGAGCTCTTCAACAGAGAGATCGAGATAAGCTTTTTGTTGATAGATCTCTCCTTCGTTCAAGGCTCGAAAAAAACTCGCAAAAGGGAGTAAAATGCCATTCTCGAAACCTTCAACACCCGATTTACCCTCAATTTCATACACCTCTACCGGTCTGATGAAGAGATTCAAAAATCTTCCCACGCATTCGGCTGTCTTCCAGTTCTTGAAAGAGGAATTGGCCCCTCCACGCATTGCTGCAAGGAATTCTCCCAAGTTTGCAATCAGAATAAACGTCTGATTGGCAATAGAAATCGCTCTCATTGCTGTTTCGTTTGGATGAAAAGGCCTCTGAGTCACTCTGTTGAGACGGAAAAAGATATCGCCTGTTTCCACGGCGACTCGAGTCGCCGTTAAGAGCCCCGCCATACTCCCTCCTTATTAGATAAGTGAAAATACAAGAGTAACAAGCTAGTTCTATTGATCACAAGAAAAATTTATCCAATCTTAATCTTGTCTTTATAACAAAAAAATCTCGAGGAGAAAGACGCCGTGGGAATGGTTTCATGAGAAGAGGGAGAGATTTTCATTGATATTTCCCGAACTTTGCCACAAGATGGCGCTTCGGGGGATAAGCATGGAGTGGAGTGGTTTTTTAAAGATCTTTCCCTACAAGAAGCGGGAGGCTAATCATGAAAAACCATGGGGCTTTTTTGTGCGCATGCGCCTGGATGCTGACTTTTTTATTTCCGGCTCATTCCTGTACCAGTTTGAGAATCAAAACGACAGACGAAGGAGGTAGGTGAACATCTACACTTTTGAAGGTGTGTGTACAGTCCCTTGTGTTAATGGCCATTGTCGAGAAGTGGGGGGAATTTGGTGAAATCCTCGTCTCTTCAAGCAAACCGCGCTTAGTTTATCTAACCCTAAACGACTAATGTGTAAGAGATTGGGGGCGGCTGGACTCGAACCAGCGGAGACCGAAGTCGAGGGATTTACAGTCGGCTTGTATCCAATGTCTTACAACCAAACCCAACTCTTATCAAGCTATACCCCGCGCGGTCAAAAACTTGGAATTTGGAGCGCGCCAAAGCCCCGGGGATCGACGATCGTAAGTCGGTTCAAATTTCTAATATTGACCGACTTACGATCGTCGATCCGCGGGAGCTTTCGCGCTGCTCCAAATCCAAATTTTTGGCCGCGCGGGGTATAACTACAAACATATTACATTAAAAGAATTGTTGTTGGCTGTTGAGATAAATTGTCAATTTTAGCTTATCGATGTCCCACCAGTGTCCCAAAAACAAATTGGCAATAATATACCTATATGGGTATAATCAGTTCTAGATCGAGATAGCTTAGGCATCAGTGTGAAACGAATCATTTGGATGGGTCGAACCCGTTCTGATTTAAAAGAATTTCCGGATCGAGTGCAAAGAGCTGTTGGACACGATTTATGGGGCGTTCAGAAAGGCGAAATACCTCCATCGGCAAAATTATTGAGCGGATTTGGTAGTGGTAAAGTTTGGGAACTTCGCGAAAACGACTCCAGCGGAACCTATCGAGCGGTCTATACAGTTGAATTTAAGGAATTCGTAGCTGTGCTGCATGTTTTTCAGAAAAAATCGAAATCTGGTATGGCTACTCCTAAGTATGAAATAGAGATCATTGAACAACGCTTGAAGGATGCCAGGATGCTTTATCAACGATCTCAAGGAAAAGGATCATGAAGAAGAAAAAATATAAAGATATCGAATATGAAGAAAGCTCCGGCAATGTGTTTGCCGATTTAGGCATCTCCAATCCAGAAGAGGCTCTCGCTAAATCGCAGTTAGCCTGGGAAATCAGCAAGATCATTAAAAAGAAAAAACTCACACAAGCCAAGGTGGCTAAAATATTAAAGATTAAACAACCCAAAGTTTCACTACTACTCAGAGGCTACTTAAAAAGCTTTTCTCTGGAACGCTTATTGAGATTTCTGAATGATCTGGGACACGATGTTTACATTTCAATCCGACCTTCTTCTCATCAGGGACATGGAAACACAATGATTGGCGATTCGCCATCGAATGCAACGATTGCCGCTCTTGGCAGATAAATTTTTTCAAAAACCCATATCAACATAGGTTCAAAAGGTTCAAATGAAAGAATCCGGCCAGCAGATCGTAACAAGGGAAAATCTATCTCTCAACGTCGAGACAATTGGCAATCCAAAGAATGTGGCCTGCCTCCTCATCGCGGGAGCGGGGGCGCCTTGTCGCGCATGGACCGATACCTTTTGCCACTATTTGATGAAAAAAGACCTTTTTGTCATCCGCTACGATCATCGCGATGTAGGGCTTTCGTCAGCCGTCGACTATGAAAAAAATCCCTACGAACTCAAAGATCTCGCCAATGATGCCATCGACATTCTGAATTTCTTTAGCATCGACAAGGCCCATATTATTGGTCATTCGATGGGTGGCTATGTTGCTCAGTGGCTCGCTGCCACATCACCAGAACGTGTGGAAAAGATGGTCGTGATCGCAACCGGTCCCATTGGGGAGGTGGCAAATTGTGATTTGAAGCTCACATCATCCGAAAAGATATTGGCAGAAGGTATTTGGAAATCGCTTCTTGCTAATACCCCCACGTCTAATTTTGAGGAGAGCATTGACGATTACATGAAGGTATGGCGCCTTTTGAATGGTACAGCAGCGCTGGACGAGAAGATGGCGATGGATTACACCCGCGATCTCTATTTCCGTTCTCATTTTCCTCCGGAATTTCATCGATCCCATGTTGCAGTCATCGAAAAAACAAACTCCAATCTTAAAGAAAGGAGCGGGCTGTTTGCCTCAATTCAATCCCCTACCCTGGTCATTCATGGGAAGGAAGACAATCTTCTATTACCTCGAATCACAGGAATACCAGTCGCTTTGGCCATTCCGGATGCGGAATTGCAGCTGATTCCGAAAATGGGTCACATGATGTTCAATCAAGCGCTGGAAAAAGACATTGCTTCAAGGATTTTACATTTTATCCAAGCTAAACCACCTTGCTCTTAAAAATCTTTCGCAAACATGATATCGCTCATTCGCAGATGTGTTGAGAATTGCTGTCCCTCGAGAGCCCTTTTAATGGCTCAAGAACCAATGATTTCGTAATGCAAAATAAGGATGATTTTCATAGACAAAATGGGGGCGGGCGGACTCGAACCAGCGGAGACCGAAGTCGAGGGATTTACAGTCAGAGGGAATCCAACCTCTCACAACCAGTCACAACACCTATCAACCTAATAACAAGCTGTTTATGCCAATACATTGATTGGCATTTGTTGAGAAAAATTGAGCTGTTTTGAGGAATAATGTCCCACCAGTGTCCCACAAAAAGAATTGACTAGGAATTGTTGCGTTAATACAATGTGGATACATAGGTATATACGCAAAACAGGGAGATTTCAATGACCGTAACCAAGAAGCTAAGCAAACACGGGAACAGCTATGCCCTCATCATTGAGCGCCCCATCCTTGAGCTCTTAGGCATCAGCAGTGATACACTGTTACAGATCTCCACTCCAGATGGAGCCTCCATCGTGATTACCCCTGTGAAGAACAAGGTGCAACGCCGTCGTTTTTCTTCTTCTCTACAGAAAATCAACAAAAAATATGGTAAAGCGCTGAAACGCCTTGCTGAGTAAAAACATGGCCATCTATTTTCTCTCCCTCGAAGATGTACTAGAGATTCACGCCGATCAAATCAATCGATATGGAGGGAAAAGCGGAATTCGCGATCAAAATCTTCTTCTCTCTGCTATTGCGCAACCTGTTCCTAAAAACGTGTTTAAACGTGTTTATTTTCTATTCGCTCTCTGAGTGACCGCCCGGTTTGCGAGTATACACTC
>MGME01000005.1:12010-44118 GCA_001796315.1 Chlamydiae bacterium RIFCSPLOWO2_12_FULL_49_12 | reverse complement strand
GAGATTTTCGCTAACATCTTCTGTTGCTGCGATCTCGTCTTGAGGGAACGTGTTCTCAAGGAACTCATCAAGGAGTGGTTGGTCGATAGAAGTGGGTTCGGTAACAGCAAGGTCTTGAGAGGGAAGCTCACTTTCAAGAAGTTCAGGAAGGTCGATAGAAGTGGGTTCGGTGGCAGCAAGGTCTTGAGAGGGAGGCTCACCTTCCATCATCTCAGGGAGATTTTCGCTAACATCTTCTGTTGCTGCGATCTCGTCTTGAGGGAACGTGTTCTCAAGAAGCTCATCAAGGGGTGGCTGGCCGATAGAAGGGGGTTCGGTGGCAGCAAGATCTTGAGAGGGAGGCTCACCTTCCATCATCTCAGGGAGATTTTCGCTAACATCTTCTGTTGCTGCGATCTCGTCTTGAGGGAGCTTGTTCTCAAGGAACTCCTTGAGAGGAGGCTGCTCAATTGGGTTAGGCTCAGTTGCGGTCAGGTCTTGGGAAGGAGACTCATTTTGGAACATCTCGGGGAGGGGTTTACTTGAGGCCTCGGGAGGGGGAGGAGGTTTCTGGGGTGGACTCTCTATCATGTCCGGCGTTACATAGTATGAGATGCGTGAAGGGGCGTGGACGCGGATGTTGCCGCTGGCTGCTTCCATGAAGATATTATCCCTCTTCTGGCCTGCGGTTAAGTTGAGTTTGATGTCGGGTGCTTTTAAGAGAATCGTCTCGGTTTCGGGAGTAAAGTGGGGATAGAGAGAATAGAGTCCTCCATCCAGGAAGATGCTCTTCGCAGCTAAGAGAGAAAGAATCGTGGGACTGTCCCAAATGACATTGTTGATTAAGCGGATTGTCCCCAGAGAGGAGAGTTTTGAAGCATTGATTGTGACCGAGTTGGACAAGAGGAAGGTGAAAAGATCGGCGATGGCAAGAGGAGAATAGATGTGATCTGAAAGGCGGCTGGAGTCAAGCTGTTCTTGGGAAGCTAGGAGAAAATGGGGTGCAATCAGCTCTAATGTTCCGCACTTTCCCTGTCTTGAGGAGGTGTCGACTTTTCCGCTTGCAAAAAGGAGTTCTTTGGCCTCTAAGCCAACCCATCCTCCAGAGCCGCTCTCGGAGCCGCCTTTTGCTTCAATTGTCCCAAAAACTTGAGTCTCTTTTTCGCCGCTCAGAAGGATTTTTCCTCCTGTGCCGTCTTGGAGGGCATTAGAGGAAAGAAGCGAGGTGTTGTCGACAGAAATCTTCTCTCCTCGGATGAAAATATCTCCTCCTTTTTTCTGTGATGAGGCGTCAAGAATAGCTTGATTGAAGACCTCAATCTTTTTTCCTTCGATGTCAATGATTTCGCCGGATCGTATTCTTCCCGATATCTCGATATCTCCTTTGTCTGCAACGAGGTAGACGCGCCCTCCTCTTTTTTCTACGCTGAGAGCATCGATGCTTCCGGTAGAGCGGATGGCGTGAACATAGAGATTGCCATCGGCTTTGAGCTCTGTTTGGAGAGCTTCAATGGTGCCGGAATGCTCTAAACCGCGGCACTCTTTTGCAGGGGGTTTTAGCTGAGGACGAATGAAGATCCTCTGGTTTCCGTGCGGGCGAATCAAGACGCTCAACCCAGCGGCCATAGCGACAGTGCCTTTGGGAGCGGAGAGTTCGCCTGAGTTAAAAACTTGGAATCCAATCAAAAAGATGTCTCCATCATCTGCTCGAATCTTTCCTTGATTGTATAGAGAGGCTTTGGAGGCGCCTTCACACAAAAGATCCTCTCCTTGCAGAAAAGAAGTATCTGAAAAATCGAGTGTAGAAGCAAAAAAACTGCCGACATGAATCCTGGCGTTATTTCCGATCAGGATGCCATTTGGATTAATCAGGAAGACTTTTCCATTGGATTCCAGTTTGCCTAAGATCCGGCTTCGTAATGTCCCTGTGACGCGATTGAGAATGGAAGAAGAGGAGTTCGGTTGCAGAAAACGGGTGATTTCTCCCTCTTTGATCGAAAAATCCTTCCAATGAAGGATGGTACGATCCTTGGAGGTTAACTCAAGAAGATTCGTCCCGCTGGAGGCAGACCGGATGGCCTTTCCGGAGATGATCTGCAACCCTTCGGGATTGGCAACAAGCAGGGCAGATGAGAAGAAAAACGCTGCTGCAAAGAGCCACAAGAGGCGATCTTTTCTGCGATCTCTTCTTCTCACAAACGCTCTTTGCTATGGGGGTTGCTCTGGTGCTTGATATAACACTTTTTTTTACTGGTGTCCACGCTATATCGAGTTTTGAGAAAGAGGCATCGACTTTAAAAAAAAAATATTAAAAATTCAAGAATTTGGCTCTCAATACAGCGGCTTCCGTTAAAATGAATTTTTGAACTCAGTCTAAAGAAGCTCTGGCCTTGCTCAGCCGCCTTCACTGTTCATGAAATTCTTTTTAGAGAGAGGCGCTTATTTCAGCCGCAGGCTGTTGACTGAAAAAAAGAAAGTAACTATTTTAATTTAAAAAAATAAGATTTGAGTTTCCAAAAAAACATCAACGAATTTGGTCTCCAAAGCATGTTTTGCAAGCGGCTCGGGAAAAAGAAGCAGGCGATGACGATAGAATATGTGAGCTATTTACTGTTCTTACTAGCTTTTCTCTTTGCGGGCCAATTTACATCCGTCATTGTTGCCTGTGAAGAAGGCGGTGGCGATTTTATTGATTACAGCCTTTATGGATCGATTGAAGACATCATATGTAATGAAACTTCAGCACTTGCTCAAATTGATCCAAGTAATTATGAGCAGATGGAGGTTCTTTTGCTTTTGAGAGGTGAAAGCTATCTCATCTCCAAAAGTTGGGAATATGCTTTAGCTGATTTTCAAGCAGCTGATCAAATCAATCTCTATGAGCAAAGAAGCAATTTACATAATCAATACTCATACTCCTTTCGATCGCTTTTTGGACAAGCTATTGCCTATGCGAATTTAGAGAATCATGAAGCGGTTGAACGGATTACGCTCTCCTTACAAGAAAGCATCGATGAGCATGTTCAGGCTATCTCTTTCATTGATCCGAATCCCTTAAATTCCGATCGAACCATCAGAGAAGAAATCCTTCCTCTTCTAGGGCGCGATCATATTTCTGTTAAAGAATGCATTGAAAGAATCAAGGGCACAGTTAATTTGGCGAGAATTCTCATTTCGAAAGCTCCTCCCATTTCTCAAGCAGCTTTAAATATAATTATTGACGAGCTTGCAGATATGGCAAAAAATTGTTGTAGAAAGGGAGGATTATGGAAAGGATGTTTGGGCCCTCTTGTTAACAAATGGTATCAATGGAACAAAAGATGGGAATTATTTGGAATTGCCCCAAATCCCGCTTGGGATGAATAAAATAAGATGATTTAAACTGAATTCAATCATGGAATGTATACATACAGGAACTCAAAAATTGGTTTTTCGGCTGCGCCAAATCCCAGGGCTTTGACGATCGTAAGTCACCCAATATTAGAAATATGGGATGACTTATGATCGTCAAATCGCGGGAGCTTTCGCATTGCCCAAAACCAACTTTTGAGTTCATTTGTGTATAAAATCTTTTTTTTTGTTTTTAAGATTTGTTTATTAGGACCTCTTTTTTTACAAGCCGATCCATCAAGGCTCTGTACTCGACAACATCTTGCTTTCTGTAGCGAGCGAATCAAAATCAAATCGGGTCGAACGACGACAGCCATAGTCGAAGGCACTATGGTTGAGGAGGAATCCCGATTAAATGAAGCCACAGACGCTACAGGAAGCACAATGTTATCCGGTACAGAGCGATCAAGGATATCTATTCCGTTAAGCACTCATTATGGGAGTCAGGATCGACCTGATAATAAAGATGAGATTCCTTTGAAAGGACTTTCTACGTTTAACTGCTTTTTTTATTTCTTTGCTCCGAACAGAGAAGAAGACGCAAAAGTTAATTCACTCATTGTCAATCAACTGGAAAAGTTTGGCGTTGTTGTTCAAAACAAATTACTCGTGAAAACAAACGGAAGGGAACAAATTGATCTTACGCGCTTCGGATCAAGTCGACCTTCCCTTTTTTTTGAGATCAGAAATATCACCAGTGTAGAAGGAAAAGAGCTGCCCGTTATACGAGGCTCTCTAAATATTCAGGCTCCTGTAATGCTACAAAAGGGTTACTGTTTCTCTTCTCCTTATGTCTGGACCAACAATTGTTTTCTGGAGGGTTTTTTTCGAGAAAAGATCGAGCAATCCGTAACACTTGCTCTGTCGCAGCTTCTGAGACAGTTCCAAATCGATTACTCCACAGCAAATCCTTCTCACGCAGAGCGACCCGTCTTCCATATCTTCCTTCCTTAAAGATTTATCCAAGCAACCTCAAGAGTTAAAAGGGAAGCGCTGTCAACTTCGATAGAAGACTTCTTTTAGGTGTAGGCCCCAGGCGGGTGCTGTGATTCCGGCTCGAGTTCGATCTTTGCTCTCTAGCAGAGAGGGGATGTCCGCAAGCCGGAGCTTTCCCAGGCCGACATAGACTAATGTTCCCACGATATTCCGAGCCATTTTGTAGAGAAAATGATCGCCGATCAAAGAGATTTTTAACCGATTTTCGGGCAAGGGAACAATTTCTAGAGAGCTCAGGCGGCAGATTCTGCTTTGAGGAAGAGACTTTCTCTGGTTGGTCAAAGCGGAAAAATCGGCTTTTTTGCAAAAAAATGAGACCGTCCTCTGCATCTTGTCCCAAGAGAGGAGAGCGGGGACGTGCCAGGAAAAGAGGCGGTGAAACGGGTCCTGAACCGCTTTGTTGCAGATGAAGTAGTGATACTCTTTTCCCACGGCATCCAGCGTGGGATGAAAAAAAGGAGAGACTTTTTCCACAGAGAGAATAGAGATATCGTGAGGAAGGCAGCTATTTAAAGCCTCGATCAGTTCTTGATCGAAGTCACTGAGAGAAAAAAAATTGATGATCTGTCTTTCGGCATGGACTCCCCGATCGGTGCGGCTGGCGGCCTGAAGGGTCGGAGTTTGCCTGGTCGTTTGAAAAAAGGCCTTTTCGAGACTCTCTTCAATGGAGGGGCCGCTTTCGGTCTTTTGCCATCCGAAATAGCGTGTTCCGACGTAGGCGAGAGTGATTTTATAGTTTGTTCCAAGAGTTTGCAGGGAGCTCTGCATAGAAAAAGAGTTATCTTTGAAAACAGACCTGGATTCCATTGAGAAACATCTGCACGGCAATAAGCGTTAGGATGAGCCCCATGAGCCTCTCGCAAGCGGTCATTCCCCGTGTTCCAAGAAGCTTGGACAAGAGGGAGGATGAGAGGAGAATGACGGAAGAGGCGAGCCATGCGATGAGGATTGCAAAAAAAAGATGCCACAACGTGGGAACTTGGGCAGCATACAGGATCACTGCAGCCATGGTGGCAGGACCTGCGCTCAAAGGGATGGCTAAAGGAACGATGAAGGGTTCTTCTTTTGACCGAGAAATGTCGTGAGCATTGCGGGGAGGAAAGATCATCTTAAGTGCGATGATAAAAAGGATGATCCCACCGGAAAAAAAGACAGTGGAGTGTTGGATGCGGAGAAAATCCAAAAGCGGCTGTCCCAGGAACATGAAGAGGAAAATGACAAAGAGGGAGATGATCTGCTCTCTGAAGATGATGATCGTTTGCCGCTTGGGAGGAAAGGATTTCAGACAGGAAAGAAAAATAGGAACATTTCCAATAGAATCTATGAGTAAAAAAAGGGAAAAGGCAATCGAAAAAATCAACTTCATATTTTACGCTCAGAATCGGATTTTATCGTTTTCCAGATTTTTCGCATGTACTTTCTTTGCTCCTTGTTTAAAGGGTGGAGGGCGAGAAGAAGGTCGGAGTTCTTGGAAAAGGCGGCCTTGGTCCAATTGGCCGAGCCCGTAAAGAGAATTTTATCGTCAATGCACACCCACTTATGATGAAAGAGTTGCTGTCCTTTGCTGACAAAGAGAGAGACCCCTCCTTCTTTTAGGCTCTCCAGCGCGTGTCGACTGGCTCCCTCTGCAGTGTAATGATCGAGGACGCATAGGACAATCACTCCCCGTGAGCGGGCTGATAAGAGCCCTTCTACAAGAGCGGGATGGGTGAGAGTGAATTGGGCCAGGCAAATTTTTTTTTTGGCTTTTTGAAGCTCTTCCAAGAGGCTCTCCAGTGCGTTGCTGCGCGACTCGGGAAGCAGCCAGACCTTTCCTGCTTGATCGCTAAGAGTAAAATGGGAAAGAGGAAGGCGCGCTTCGAGCTGTCTCCCTAACTCCTGATGATATATTCCAACGACCAGATTATCATGCATCGTCAAAGAGGCCGTCGTGAGGTTTGCAGAGCCTAAAAGGATGAGTTTGTGGTCGATGATGAGGAGTTTTCGATGCATGAGGCTTTTTTTTCGATGAGGCAAAGTGATGCACTCTTGTTGCAAAGCGGGAGGGAGGGAGGTTGCCTTTGCATCATAGTGGATCGTCACTAAGACCCCCTCTTGTCGTTTCTTTTGCAAGAGGGAAAGAAAGTCGGCGTCTGTCAAGGCGTAGATGCTTAAATCAATAGATTCCCGTGCGCTTTTGAGCGCTTGAAGAAAGAGCCGTCTTAAGTCATCGCGGGTCTGATCGGAATAGAAGCATAGGGGATGCTCTTCGCTGGGGAGAGTAATGCTGCGTGTTATCCGGATGACCCAAACGCTCCCACAGATGAGCAAGATGAAAAACAGGAGTTGTAAGCTCTTTCTCAGAGGCTCTTTCCGGAGGCGCGGATCTTGCGAACAACGGATGCGAGACCGACCTTATCAATCGTGCGCATGCCGTTTGGAGTAACTTTTAAGGTGATAAAACGATTCTCTTCTGCAAACCAGAACCGCTTTTTCATGAGATTGGGAAGAAAGCGTCGGCGCTTAATGCCGGTGGTTTTGAGTCCAATCCCTTTCTTTTTTTTGGCGATTCCCCGGATGGAGTAGTGATTTCCCGTACGCGTTTTCTTGCCTGTCACTTGGCACTCTCTTCCCATGAGACTTCTCCAAAGATTGATTTGTCGAAATATTAGCAGGCCGCTTGCATATTTTTCCAGGAAAAAGCAAGTCCGCCAGGCGCTTTTTTTCTCATAGGCAGCAGTTAACTTCCTCTTTTCTTGAGAAGCGGCAAACAAGGCTCCTTCAATCTCTTTTTCATCCTTTAGATCGGATAACTCCTTTATGCTAAAGATGATAAATCTTTTTTTTAAAAAAGCGCACTCTTTGGATTACAGAAATTTCTCGATCTGAATATACTGAGGCCAAAACACCTCCCGCAAAAGCGATGGCCATCTACGATATTTTTGAGCCCCAGGAACAAGAAAATGAGAAGAGCGCGCAGCTCGAATTCGACCTTACGCAAGAGGTAAAAGAGGGCGAAGCGGAGAATTACTCGAGGCGCGACCGTCTCTTCTCTACGCTCGTTGCCCGTCTCTTCTTTTTTTTGCTTCTCATTGCAGATGGCTTCTGGATGGCTTATTCCGTGATTCTCTTTTCTCTCTGTATCATCGGCTATCTCTTGAGCTGTTTTAAAGTTCCGCTCTTCAAAGAGACAGCGGCGGGTTTTTGGGTCTCTGTCAAGCGCTCTTTTGTCTGTGGAATCTCCCTTTTTCTAGCTCTTTTCAGCCCTGCCTTTGGGATCATGATTGCCTGCACCTATTTTCTCATGTATGACAAGGCAGGCATTGAAGAGGTGGTTCCCGCCTCCCTCCAAGCCCAATTTAAAGAGTTCTTTAAGTCTTGAATAGTGTTTAAGGAGTCTGTTTGGAGGGAGCGGTCTGCTGAGGGACTGCCTCTTGGGTCTGTAGTTCTTCTTCTTGAGAAGGGGGAAGTTCTTGAGGCGGCGGCGATGCGTTTTGATCCTCTGGCTGGGGCTGCTCTTGGGGAAGCTCTGAAGGCGCCTCTTCTGAGGGAATAGATGGCTGGGGCTGCACGGGAGGAAGGAATTGGGGTCTCTCTGTCCCGATAAGGCGGCCTCTCACACTGTAGCCGGAGAGGGGATTGGTGATGGTCCAGGGGTAATAGGGATCGTTGCTGAAGGTAACGCGAACAACTGTGGGCGCAATCCAGGCTTGCGCCAGCTCCCAATCGTCCGGAGCAATCTCGTAGAGGGAGTTGTTGCTGAGTCTGAGTTGCTGGCCCTGATTGATGATTTCCGAGACGTAGAGTGAAGTTGTATCGTTTATTTGTTCTTTTTCTGATTTGAGAATAAATTTTTTGTTGAGCCACTTCTCTAAATAGAGCTTCTCCATACGGGTAAGTTTAGAGACGCCCGTTTCTTCCTGGTCTTTTGGGCTCATCACATCTTCGATGAGAATCAAGGCAGAAAGAGGAGATGAAATTCCTAAAAGAGAACCGATCAAAACACAAAGAAATCTCATCTGCTACCTCTTTGCCGGAGGTTACAGGATGAAAAAGGACGGATGATGCAATCTTTTGCCTTCTCCCATCCTGTAAACTCCGGCTTGTTTCACCTTATCCCATTTGAGAGTTTATACACAAGATATTAAGTTATACACAAATGAACTTAAAAGTTGGTTTTGGGCCATGCGAAAACTCCCGCGATCGTCAAAGCCCGGGGCATTGGCGCAGCCGAAAATCCAACTTTTGAGTTCATTTGTGTAGAGCATATTCTAGAGGAGACGAAAATGGTAAACGTAGCGGAATATATAATAGACAGGCTGTCTAAATTAGGCATTACAGATTGTTTCGGTGTTCCGGGTGATTTTGCCTTTCCGCTGAACGGCGCTGTCGTCTCGCACCCTAAGATGCGGTGGGTTGGATGTTCCAACGAACTTAACGCATCCTATGCTGCAGACGGCTATGCGAGGATAAAAGGCGCCTCTCTACTCTGCACGACTTATGCAGTAGGAGAATTGAGCGCTATAAATGGCGTCATGGGCGCTATGGCCGAGCATGTCCCCGTATTTCATCTCGTCGGCATGCCGACGATGCGCCACCAGCTGAATCATAAAGTGATCCACCACACTCTTGGAGACGGTGTATTCCAGAATTTCGCACCTTTATCCGCCGCTGCTGCATGTGTAAGCGCAGTGTTAACCCCGGATAACGTTGTCTATGAGATGGAGCGTGTCATAGCGATAGCTAAGGCTAAAAGCCGGCCAGCCTATTTGCTGGTAGCCGAGGATATGGCGTTGGCTCAGGTGCATGAGACGCCGTCGCTAAATTATCCCACCCCAAAATCGGATCCGATCGAGCTGGGAAAGGTAATGGGCCGGTTGAAGGCAATATTGAATTCCAGCCAGAGTGTTGTAATCATGCCCTCATATAAGATCGCCCGATTTCGTCTGGAAAAAGAGCTTCAGTCTGTCATCGAAAAATCAGGTCGTCCTTTTGTTACTATGGGCATGGATAAAGCGGTTCTGTCCGAAGAGCATCCGCAGTTTGCCGGGATGTATGTGGGTAATCACTCCGATCCGGTCGTACGGGATCTGGTGCAGGGCTCAGACTGGGTATTGAATCTGGGCGGTTCGTTCTTTAATGACAGTAATACACTGGCATACGATTTCACTTTGGACGAGCAAAAGGTCATTACTGTAGATATCGATTTCGTCAGGGTAAGACAGGATATATTTAACCCTGTGCAGTTAAAGGATGTACTGAATGGCCTTTCCGGGGCCATGTACACGTCGTCGCAACCCTATAGCTGCCCTGTCCGATCTAAGATCCGGAAAGTGGGAGAGCCGGAAGCTCCGATCAGCGTAGAGAGCTTATATTCACGCTACGCAAGTTTTCTTTGCGAAGGGGATATCGTTATCGTTGAAACGGGTAGCCAGAGTTCCATTGCCATGCTCCCTTTCCCGAAGAAAACTACGTATTACAACCAGTCCCAATGGGGTTCGATCGGTTATGCTACGGGATGCGCTTTCGGGACGGCGCTGGCTGCGCCGGAGAGGCGAACGGTGCTATTTACCGGCGAGGGTTCTCATCAGTTGACCGCCAACGAACTGGGAAATATGGGACGTTATGGCGCAAAGCCGGTGATATTTGTACTGAATAACTCCGGATACATGATCGAGCGGGCGCTTGAAATATCGCCGGATCACAAATATAACGATCTGGCACAGTGGAACTACACAGCTCTGCCAGCAGCCTTTGGGTGCAAGGATTGGTTTACGGCCAGAGCTGCTACAAATTCCGAGCTGGATAAGGCCATGGAGATGGCACAACATCATAAGGGGGCCTGCTACATCGAGGTCATCGCCGGCCGCACGGACTTTCCTCTCGGATTAAAAGTCATGAATTCACGGCTTATGCAGATGTATGGTTTTTCATGACATGCAAGATTTGAGTCTTAGGCTGGTCGGGCTTGTTGAAAGAACCTTTTTCGTGCGGTTCTTGCCCGCAATTCACAGGGAGAGGGAAGCGTCCGGGGGGGAGAGGCGTTTGAGTTCTTGCTTTAAGTGGCGGAGAGCTTTGGGAGCGTGATGGCGGGCAGCTGTAAGATTTTCTGCCTGTTTGAGATAGTGCCACGCTTCGTTGTAGTCGAGCCGGTGCAGGGAGAGAACGGAGAGATAGTAGGCGACGGTGGGGTTTGATTGATCAAGGGCATCGTGCTTTTTCAAGACATCAAAAGCTTCGCTCTCTCTTCCCAGCTGAAGGTAGGTGACTGCCAGATGATACCAGCCTTCTCGAAAACGGGGACATTTCTGCAGCACTTTTTTGAGTTTTTTTTGCTTTGCAAGGATCGATTCTCGCTTGTTATCTACGGGCAAAAAGATCGTTTTGATCCCTTTTAGGTTGACGTCGCCCTTGAGGTAATCCTCGGGAAGGGTCTCTTTCGAGACGGACTCATCAAAGAGAAAAGGAATTCCTTTTTCCAAAAGTTCTTTCCCTTCCTTTTTGTTTCCCGCAAAAAGACAGCTAAAGCCGTGCAACATCCGGAGCTGCGGATCGTCCTCCATGTAAAGGCGCGCCTTCTCATAGAGAGTGGCCGCCAGGCGATAGTCTTGGGTCTCCCAGGCAAGGGAGGCGTGGTTGAAAAAAACCATCCCTAAGACCTCTCTTAGAGTTCTGACGGGAAGTTTTCGTGTATTGACCCCCAGGTAGGTAGAGGAAGGGAGATCGACACCTCGCGCCGTAGTTTCTATATTCACAATGCGCTTGTCGTCTTTGTAACGGAGGAAGATGTGTCCCGGCGGAGTGATGATCTCTAAGGAAAGATCTAATCGTTGAGCCAAAGAGAGATAGAGAATGGAGACGCCTAGGCAGACGCCCTGGCGGCGGTCGAGAACAGAGGAGAGGAAGGTAAAGAGATCGATCTGTTTGGCATAGAGGGAATGGGGAGGAAAGCGGAAATTCATCTCATGAAAGATGAAGGAGTTGATCGCGGAGATCTTTTGCAAGGGCGTGGGCTCTTTTGGAAGGCGGGCCAGGATTTGAAGAGCCATGAGGTCGAGGAGAGCTTCATACTGGCGGATCTTCTCTTTTGCATCTTCTGCGTTTGTAAACTGATTGATAAGAAGTCCTCTGCCGATATCGATCTCCTGAAGAGGGAGGCTATCCAAAGTCTCCTTGGTCCAGATGCGGGAGCCGAGAAGCTTGCGATGGGCAAGATGCTCCCCGCAGCTCTCGACGAGCTGCAGCTGTTCTTCGGAGAGTTTTTCTATAGGATCGAAGGAGTTGCGGGTGATGAGAGAGAGGATGGGTTGAAGGTCAAAGGGGGGAAGCGAGAGCTCGACTTTATCCCCTGGGCCCTTTTGTAAGAGCTCCCAGGCCTGCGCCAACGCCTTTTGTCCAAAAGGGCTGCTTGGATAGAGGTGATAGAAAGAGAGCTGCTCTCTAATCGAGAGAGGATCCAGACGTTTGTAGAGAAGCTCTTCAGGAAGTTCGGAAGCCCTTTCTCGTGCTGTCAGGAGGGTGGCGGCGCACAAAAGAAAAAAGATCAGGCGCATCTTCTATCCTTGGACTTTGGGAGGCAGAGGCGCATGAAGGATCTCTTTTATCGCGGCCTTTAAGGCAGGATGCGCGGTCATCTCTTCCAGATTTAAGCGCAGTCTGTAGGTCCAGTTGGCAGGGAGCATCTTTCCGGGGATATTGATTCTTTCATCTTCGATGCGGGGCCAGACCATCTCGGGAAAGAGAGCAAGATATTCGTTTAGAAGGTTGATGTGAAAAAGAGAAGGAGTATGGTGGCTCTCCCAGAGTATCTCTTTGCGCATGGCGGCTGTAAGCTCGGAGGTGTAGGGCCATTTTTTGTAGGCGGCGAACTCTTTGGCTTCCAAAGCGCTGTCTCGCCACCATAGAGAGAGCGTTTCAGAGTCATGCGTCGAGACGGTCGTCATCGTAAGCGGAGAGTACTGCTCTAAGGGGATGAAGCTGCGATCTTTTTCCCATCGCCTTTCCCAGCGCAAGACGCGGGTGCCGCAGATGCCGAGGCTTTCTAATGTCTTGCGAACGATGGGAATGACCCATCCCAAGTCTTCTCCGATGGGGAGCATGGGGGAGGAGTGAAGCATCATTTGAAGCAGCCTTTCGCCATGAGCGAGCCACAGGATCTCATCTCTTGGGACGAAATAGCCCTCTTTGGGAGAGCGTTCATGGGGGATGGCCCAGATGCGAAAAAAACCGATGATATGATCGACCCGATAGAGGTTATAAAGAGGAGTGGCTGCCTTGAGGCGCCGCCTCCACCACTCAAAGTTGCTCTCGCCCATGAGGTCCCAGTTGTAGAGCGGAAATCCCCAGTATTGTCCGTCGGGGTTGTAGGAATCGGGCGGGGCTCCGGCAGCAACGGAGGTGTCAAAGAGCTCGGGTTCGTGCCACACGTCTGCGCTGTCGGGGCTGATCAGGATAGGGATATCGCCTTTTAAGAGAACAGAGCGCTCATTGGCATACTTTTTTACTTCGGATAACTGCCTAAAGCAGAGGTATTGCAAGAAGATGTAGAAGGAGATCTCGGAAAAGTTGTCCTTTACGAGCGTCTGATACTCTTTTCGCGTCGGAGATTTATATTCTCGGGGCCAGGTGGCCCAATTGTATTGTTCCGTCAGATCTTTTAAGACCTTAAAGAGGGCATAGGGTTCAACCCAGGCATTTTCTGCAATGAAATGCATAAAATGCTGTGTCTTCAGGATAATAGAGGCGGCGTGAGTAAAATAGTCGCGGAGCCAGGCCGTCTTCTGGATTTTGACTTCGTGATAGGCGACCCTAGGACTCTTGGTCAGGACTTGAAGAGCGGGAATTTTATCTTTAAGAACATGAAATTTGTCTAAGTAGGGAAGGTGGGTCAAGGAGAGATAGATCGGGTTGATGGCGCAAGACGAAATAGCGTTATAAGGGCTGGGGTCGGAGCCGCAGTCGTTAATCGGCAGGATCTGGATGACATCGAGTCCAAGCTCACTGCACCAGTCAATAAGAGGGATGAGATCAAAAAATTCTCCCAGGCCGGAGCTGTTTTTCGTATGGATAGAAAAGAGGGGAATGGCGATGCCGTGATGGGGTTTCATTCCGATGGTCTTCCAGTGAGAGGCAGAGGGAGTTGCCGCAAGTTTGGCTTCAAAAGAGTTCATAGCCCTTCAGTTTTTTTACCGGGTTTAAGGTCAAATAGGGAAGGCTTTTTTTTGGCTTCGGGAGCTTCCAGCGGCGGAATGGCTCCACGTGAGAGGCTCTCTTTCCATACTTTGGCTTTTTCAATGAAGGGAGGAAGAGCCTCCTCGATGGTTTCAGGTTGTAGGTTTTCTAAGGGAAGTTGAAAAAAAAAGACCAGCTGGTTTTCGTTGGTGCGATAGGCGAAGGTTCCCGCTCTCGGATAGAGAGCATTGTATTTGAGTCCCATGGAGAGCATCAGTTCCCGAAATTTACCGGCGGGGATCTCTCCGATGATGGTGGCGAGAGTGAGCGCATGTCTTGAAGAATCGGCCTCAAGCTGGACAGAAATTTCATCTTCGAAGTTGAGGACGCAGGCATGGTGCTTATCGGGGATGAGGGTAATGTCAAGAAGTTTTCCCAGATCTTCCATGAGTCTATGAAAATCGTTCATTATCTCTCTCTTTTCTTTTGCTGCCCCTCTTCATCCTCTTCTTCTTCCTCCTCTATTGACTCTTCGATCTCTTCAAGAGCATCTAAAAAGATGGATTGGAGATCCGAGCGGTGCTTTTCGGAACGGAAAAGTTTAGGCGAAGTATGGCGCAGGCCCTCTTTCATTTGGTAAAAAAGAATAAGCTGCGCCGCCTCCTCTTCTTCAATTCCTAAGATAGAAGCAAGATTGAACAGTTTAGCCGTATTGGGATAGCTCTCCTTAAGGAATTTGACGTAGACCTTGGAGAGGATCTCGAAATTTAAAGCCTTAGGAAGCAGAAGTCCTTGGGAATTAAAAGTGCTCTGGATGAGCCCCATCCGACCTCTGAAGAAACGATAAACTCCAAGGATGGATTGAAGGGTGCGCGCCTCTGAGAAGAGGCGCTGGAGTTCCGCTCTAGAGATGGAGGGGCCTTTGGATTTTAAGTCGCTTCCGAGAGAGTGGAGAAGGAATTGGATCACAGGTTGCAGGCGTTCAAAATCAAAATGGGAAGCAAATTCTTCAAATAAAACGGCGGGTTCTTTGGGATTTCCCGTCACTTCACGGTAAAGGTCGCGCAAGGTCTTGGGGTCTCCGAGTCCCTCTTTGGCATACTTTTGGGCCACGCCTCCCATGTTGCGTCCGGCACGAATCTCTCTTCCGGCAAGGGTGTTGAGCTCCTCTTTTGCCGAGAGCACCCGCGTTTTCAGATCTCCCCCCGTTGTCTTGGAGAGGAAGTCAAGCGCATCATCTGCAAGATAGCGATCCGAAAAAAGGTCCAAGACCTTTTTCAGGATCTCCTCTTTGGAGTCTTCCGGTTTGATCTTAGATCTCAAGAGAAGAAGAGTGTGTTTGGAGAGTTCGGGGTTTTTTCTTTCATAGCTCTCGGCAGACGCGTCGATCGTCTCTACTTGCAGGATTTTTGTCTCTTCCTCGTCCTCTTTTTCAGCTTTTCCCGTCTGATCCCCTCGAGGTTTTCTTCCGATCCTCTCTTCTAGAGTTTGAAAGCGTTTGGTTAAGGCTAAGGGATTGAATGCAGCAAGATCTCCCCACTCCTGAAGGCTTTCCGATGCAGCCTCGGAAGCAATGGCTCGGGCGGCCTGCATGCGGTCGGCGCGCACGGCTTTATTTGCCTCCTGGAGAGCGGTAATCCTTGAAATCCCTTCTTGCACCATACGCTTCCTTTAAGTCAATTGGACGCGGCCCAAAGGCTGAATGCGGATTTCTGGGATGACCTCCTGATAGGAGATGACGGGAAGATCGGGAAAGTCGCTTTCGATGAGTTTACGTACAAACCGGCGCACGTCAATAGCAGTCAAGAGAACGGGAGGCTGGCCTCCGGCAGGAGTGGGTGTAATGGTATTTCTCAGGGCTTGGATGATGAGCTGAACGGCGTCGGGATCTAAGGCAAGGTAGGAGCCCGCCGAGGTCTGTTTGATGGCGCCTCTTACCATATCCTCGATCTCAGGATCGAGGAGATAGACGGAGAGGATGCTCTGCCCCTGAGAGTATTTATAACTGATGTAGCGTTTGAGAGAAGAGCGCACATATTCTGTGAGAAGGACCGTATCTTTTTCCGTCTGTGCCCATTCACTCAACGCCTCCAGGATCGTGCGTAAATCTTTTATGGAGATCTCCTCTTGCACCAGGCGTTTAAAGATCTCTGTGAGTTTTTGTAGGGGAACGAGGCGGGTAACCTCTTTAACAAGGTCGGGGAAGGACTTTTCCATGAATTCCAGGATGGCGCGGATCTCCTGGATTCCGATAAACTCGCTGGCATTCTTCTGGTAGAAGTAGGAGAGGTGAAGGACGATCACCTCCGAGGGCCTCCAATACTTGATTCCGGCCTTTTTGAGCAGATCCTCGTATTTGCTGCTGACCCAATAGGAGGAAGGACCAAGAGTGGTCTTTGACTGGGTGAAGGGGATGTTGTAGCGGCGCAGCGTTACTTCTCTTTCCTGAGTGAGGAGGGAATTTTCGATGATCTTGCCGCGGACGATCGGCACTTCGTTCAGAAGGATGGAGTATTCATCCGGCTCCAGGGTGGGAGAGTCTGTCCGCACATGCACTCCGGGAAAACGGACTCCGAGGTCCTGGTAGAGGGCAAGGCGCATTTTGGGGATCATCTCATCGATAAAAGTCTGTCCTCCCTTCTCTTTTTTGAAAGTCTGAGAAAGAGCTCTTCCCACTTCAAGGATGATCGGAAGGGTCAAGGCGTACTCCTCTTCCGCCCCGCGAATGACTGCATGTCCTTCGATTTCAGTCTCCATCCGCGCAGCAGGGGAGATTCCGAGCATTTTCGCGCTCTCTTTTTTACTGCGGCGATAGAAGAAGTACCCAATAGTTCCCATGAGGGATGCAATCACGAAAAAGATGAGCTTGGGGAACCCTCGAATCAGCATGGCGCAGAACATGACAAAGGCAGCAATCAGAAGCGCCTTAGGCTGATTTAAGATCTGTGTGGAGATCTCCTTTCCAAGCGGGGCTTCTTTCTTCTCGCTTGAGACGCGAGTTGTGACAATACCCGCCGTCAGGGCGATGAGAAGGGAGGGGATTTGTGAAACAAGGCCGCTTCCAATGGAGAGGAGGGTATAGACTTGAGCGGATCTTAGCGCAGACATCTTATGGATCATGACGCCGATAATGAGTCCGCCGATAATGTTGATGGCGGCAATGACGATTGCGGCGATCACGTCTCCCTTGACAAACTTCATGGCGCCGTCCATGGCGCCGTACAACTGGCTCTCTTTTGCTAAAAAGAGGCGGAGGTCGCGGGCTTTGTTGGCATCGATGATGCCGCTGCGCAAATCGGCATCGATGCTCATCTGTTTGCCGGGCATGGCATCCAGGTTGAAGCGCGCGGCCACTTCGGCGACCCGTTCAGCGCCTTTGGTGACGACAATGAACTGAACGATGGTAATGATCAAAAAGACGATTCCTCCGACGACAAAGCTCCCTCCGACGACGAATTGCCCAAAGGTCTGGATGATGTGTCCTGCCGTGGCATAGAGAAGGATGTGTTTGGTTGCCGAGATCTCTATCCCTAAACGAAAGAGGGTGGTGATCAATAGAAGGGAGGGAAAGATCGAAAGATTGACGGCCTTTGGAATCCAGAGGGCGACCATCAAAAGAGCAATTGAAAAAGTGAGATTAAGGGCAATGAGATTGTCAAGGAGTCCCGTAGGAATAGGAATGATGATGACGGCGATGATGACGATAATGAAGAGGGCGAGAAGAATATCGCTAGAGCCTGTAAGCAGGTCTAAAAGTTTAGAACTTCTCAAGAATCGAACAAGTGTGCCCCTCTCTTTTTTCATTTGAAAATCTCTGGAATTTCTTTAGCTTCCATACGCTCAATCCACTTGAGAATTTCCGCGACGGCTTGATAGGTCTCTTCAGGGATATAATCACTGATTTGTCCTTTTTGATACAAGGTCTGTGCCAGTTCGACATTGCGCATGATGGGGATATTGTAAGAAATTGCAATCTCAAGGATCTTTTCAGCCATCGTTCCGGCTCCCATGGTCACAATCTTCGGGGCAGGTTCGGTCTCTTTATGGTATTCGATGGCAATGGCGATGTGCACGGGATTTGTGATGATTGCCCGTGCGCGTCTGGCAGCAGAGGGCCCCTCCTGATAGGCGATCTCTTGTGCCAAGTGGCGGCGGCGACTCTTTAGATGGGGATCTCCTTCCGTGTCCTTATATTCCTGTCTGACTTCAAATTTTTCCATCTTCATCTCTTTTTCAAAAAATCTCTTTTGGAAAAAGAGGTCAAAGATGGCAATCACAAGAAAGAAGATGCCGACGCGAATGATCACTTTCACCAGGAAGGAATTAAAGACCATCATGGTGGCCGCAGGAGGGAGAGCGGCTGTTGCGATGACCTCCTGCAAACTTCCCCAAATCACCGAATAGATGAGGATGACGGCTCCCGAAATTTTTAAAATGGATTTGATCAGCTCAACCAATGTCTTTACTTTGAAGAGGTTGCGAATGTTGGTCACCGGATTGAGGCGTTTGATGTCAGGCTTTAGAGCCTCTCCTGAAAAGACCGGCCCGATCACTAAGAAATTCACCACAATGCCCACGATTGCCGTAATGGCCGCAATCGGCAGGCTGGTAGTCAGCGTGACCATGATTCCTTGAAAGGCTACAGCGGATGCAGCGGTTTGAAGATCTTGTTGCGAGGAGCTTTTAAAAGAAGAGATGATGTAGGAGGAGAGCTGCTGAAAGATGTAACCTGCGCTCAGTAGGGTTGCCGCAATCGAGGTGACGAAGGTGAAAGCTGAAGGAAAGTCTTGAGATTTAGCGACTTGTCCTTTTTTTCGCGCATCTCGCAGCTTTTTCGGTGTCGCTTTTTCTGTCTTTTCAGCCATAGGAGATCGATTCTAGCCGTGTCAACCTGACATTAGTCTCTGAGATTTAGGGGAGTCAAGAGTTTTTAAGAGTGATGATAGAAGAGAATGACGTCTCCGTCTTTGACCACATACTCTTTTCCTTCAGAACGAGCTTTACCCGCCTCTTTGGCGCCGACGCGCCCTTTGTAAGTGATCATATCCTCATAAAAAACCACTTCTGCACGGATGAAGCCCTTTTGGATGTCGGTATGGATCTTTCCTGCAGCCTCTTGAGCTGTTGTTCCTCTTTTGATGGTCCAGGCCCTCGTCTCAAGCTCCCCTGTTGTCAGAAAGGTGATTAAGTCAAGTGTTGCAAAGGCCTCGGTGATCAGCCGGTCAAGTCCGGTCTCCCTTAAGCCGATCGATTCCAGGTATGAGCGCGCTTCTTCTTCGGTGAGGCCGGCAAGCTCTTCTTCCAGCTTGGCAGAGAGGGCAAGCACGCGATTACCCTCTTTTTCAGCGAAGGCTCGTACCGCTTGTACAGAAGCATTGTCCATCGAAGGGAGAGAGCGTTCCGATACATTGGCGACGTAGATCACCCGTTTACTTGTAAGAAAGGGGTAGGGAAAAAGATGCCTCTGTTCTTCTTCTGTAAGCAAGAGGGTGCGCAGGGGCTTTTCTTCATTGAGATGAGAAACCGCTTTTTGCAGCGTCTCCACTAAAGGAATCAGCTCTTTTTTCCCCTTGGCTTGACGTTCCAGTTTTCCGAGAAGATTTTCTCCCATCTGCAAATCGGCTAAGATCAGTTCTAAATTGATGATGCGGATGTCGGAGAGGGGGTCGACTCTTCCGGCAATGTGGATCACTTCTTCATCTTCAAAGCAGCGCACCACATGGATGATGGCGTCGGTTTCGCGAATATTGCTCAAAAAGAGATTGCCGAGCCCTTCGCCTTTCGAAGCCCCGGCCACAAGGCCGGCGATATCGACAAAGGTCACCGATGCGGGAACAATCTTTTGACTGTGCGAAAGGTCGCTCAGAACCTGAAGGCGGGGGTCGGGAACGTCGACTATCCCTAAGTTGGGATCAATTGTGCAAAAGGGAAAATTTGCAGCAAGTGCGCCCTTCTTGGTCAATGCGTTGAAGAGAGTCGATTTACCGACATTGGGAAGGCCGATGATGCCGCAAGCAAGAGTGCTCATAGGGAAAAGGGTAACGCAAAAGAGGTTAAAACGGAAGATTTTGCATGCGCATCTTCAGCAGTAAGGACGGCCCAAGAGGGCAGAGGCTTTTTCAAACTCTTTTTGGAGGATGAGGGAGCGGATGACTCCCGAGGAGATCTTGACTCCATCTTGAGTGAGCCTAGGGAGGTATTCCACGACGAAGGAGAGCTCTTTTTGGAGAGCTTTGATCTCGTTCTCATCCCCTCTTCGCTCCTTTCCAAAGCAAGCCCCTTGGCCAAGGATGAGGTAAGAAAAGGGGATCTCTTCTAGGATGCGGAGCAAAAAGGCTTTAGGAGAGAGCTCGGCGAGCTTTGCGTTAAATTCTAAGGCAAGAACCCGGTCGCATCCCGCCTCTTTCAAAAGTGATAACTTTTTCTCAAAAGGATAGATCACAAAGAGTGAAGAGTCTCTCTTAAACAGGAGGGAGGGATGCCGGGTAAAGGTGACGGCAACAACCGTTCCTTTAGAGCCGGCCCGAGCACGCGCGTGACGAATCAGGTCCTGGTGTCCCAGGTGGACGCCGTCAAAAAAGCCGATGGTCAGAGCTGTTCGGGAAGGCATCGTCTGAGAGCTTGAGTGTAATCGCACGTTCCACTGTAGAGAAGAGCGCCGTCGAGACAGTCGCAAAGAGAGAAGGAGCCTGAGCGTGTGCGGATGAGAGAAAAGAGATAGGCTCCGCACTGCAGGAGCTGACCCAAATCATGAGCTAGAGAGCGGACATAGGTGCCCTTGCTGCATCGTATGTTGAGATCGATATAAGGGTAGTCGTATGCGATTAAGGTTGTTTTCAGAGTCAAACGGATGGGTTTGCGCTCGATTTCTTTTCCTCTGCGTGCGAGTTTGTAGAGGGGCGTGCCGTGAACCTTTTTTGCAGAGTACATGGGAGGAACCTGGTGGATCTCTCCCTGAAAAGAGAGAAGGCCTCTTTCAAGCTCTTCTATTCCGGGGCGGTAGGAGGAGGCGGTGAGGATCTCTCCTTCGGGATCATAGGTGGACGTGGTTGTTCCCAGGCAGATTCTTGCCTCATATTCTTTATCCTGATTGAGAAAGCGATCAGAAAGCCGTGTATACTCTTTGCCGATCAGAAGAATCATGACGCCGCTGGCAAAGGGGTCTAAGGTTCCGGCATGGCCAATGGTGCGCATGCGAGAAAGACTCCTTAGAACCTGGACCAGGCTAAAGGAAGTCTTTCCTTTTGGCTTATTGACAGGAAGAATTCCCGTCAGAGCCAAAGAGTGGGCGAGACTTTTGTTCGTCATGAATTTTTTCTATGAGGGTATCAATGCGCAGCTGTTTGTCACTGCTCGTGTCCAGAAAAAAAGAGAGCTGCGGGAAATAGCGCATCACGACTTGTTTAGAGGCATGGATAGCAATGAAACCTGCCGCTGATTGCAACGCTTCCAAAGTCTCCTTTTTCTCTTTGTCGTTGCCTAGCAGACTCAAGAAGACTTTGGCGTGTTTGAGATCTTTTGTAATCTCAACTCGAGTGATTGTCACCAAGGGGTGGACGCCCGGATGGCGCACCTCTCGAAAGACGACCTCGGAAATGACCTGCTTCAAAAGAGAATTGAGACGCTCTGTCCGATTTTTCATTCAAGAGTGGGGTTTAGATAGGTGACTTCATAACTTTTGAGAGTGTCATTCACTTCGACATCGCTCCAATTTTTGAAGAGGATGCCGCATTCCCACCCTTTCGAAGCCTCACGGATATCTTCTTTTTCTCTTTTTAGCGAGAGAAGTTCTCCTTTCCAAAGCTCTTTGCTCCCTCTAAAGAGGCGGATGAGATGGGAGCGATTGATTGTCCCCTCGTCGACCTGGCATCCTGCGATGTTGCCCAGCCTGGAAGATCTAAAGACCGCTTTAACGTGTGCTTTACCCATCTCTTTCTCTTGCGGTATTTTCTCTAAGAGAGCGAGCATCAGTTCTTTCACTTCATCCACGACATGATAGATAATATCATGGAGTTTCACTGTCACCTTCAGCTCCTTGAGAAGGGATTCGGATCGCGGCTCAATACGGGTATGGAAGCCTAGAATGACGGCATTGGAGGTTGCTGCCAGCTGCACGTCGGCCTCTGATATCTCTCCGACCTCGCAGGAGATAAAGTTGAGTTCCACTTTTGTGGAAGGGATTTTTGAAAGGGCATTTTTGAGCGCCTCAAGGGAGCCTTGAACGTCTGTGCGCAGGATAATATTGAGAATCTTTTTCTTGGCTGCCTCAGCTTTTTGTTGAAGCAATTTTTCCAAATTGCGTTTGCTCTGGTAGAGCTCTTTATGCTCGATCTCTTGGCTTCTTGCTTCAGCTAAGCTTTTAGCTTCGTTTTCGTTGCTTACAACAATAAATTCATTTCCTGCTTCGGGAAGATCCGAGAGGCCGGTCACCTTGACAGGATAGGAGGGAGATGCGCTGGTAAGACTCTTTCCAAACTCATCATGCATGGTTTTAACGCGCCCCCAGAAGGTATCCAAAACGAGAGCATCGCCTAAATGGAGAGTGCCGTTTTGTACAAGAAGCGTCGCAACGGCGCCCAACCCTTTATGCATCTGGGATTCGATGACTATGCCCCGAGCCCGGCAGTGAAGATTGGCTCTGAGTTCGAGCACTTCTGCCTGCAAGGCAAGCATCTCCAAAAGAGTGGGGATTCCCTCTTGGGTCTGAGCAGAGCAGTTGACAGTGATCGTGGTCCCTCCCCATACTTCGGGAAGAAGATTCTGTTCAGAAAGTTGCCTGTAGACATTTTCTGCATTGAAATTTGGCTTGTCGCATTTGTTGATGGCGACAAGGATCGGAGAGGAGGCTGCTTTTGCTTGCTCAATGGCTTCGAGTGTTTGCGGACGCATCCCCTCGTCGCCTGCGATGACCAAAACAACAATATCCGTCACATCCGCCCCGCGCGAGCGCATCTCGGAAAAGGCTTCGTGGCCCGGAGTATCCAAGATGGTGAGATCTCCGACTGAAGTGTGACATTTAAAGGCGCCGATATGTTGGGTAATGGCTCCTGCCTCTTTCGCTGCGATATTGGTTTTTCGGATGGCGTCGATCAAGCTTGTTTTACCATGATCGACGTGGCCCATGAAGGTGACAATAGGGGGGCGCAGGACGAGGTCATTTGGAGAAGTTTCGGCAATCTCTTCTTTGATCGTCTTTCCTGTAATTTTTAAACGTTCCTCTTCGGAAGTGTCGATCGTGATTTCGCATCCAAAGTCCTGCCCTAGAAGCTGGACGGTCGTGGGATCATCGAGGTAGTCGTTCAATGTGAGGATTACCCCTTGCATAAAGAGTTTGGAAATAAGCTCGGAGGCCTTGAGTTTCATGGCTTGCGCCAAGTCTTTAAGGGTGATGGGCAGGCGTACTTTCAATTCTTTGGGACGGATGATCTCTTCTTCAGGAGTTTTGTGCCGTACTTTGTAATAGGGCCTCTTCTTACGCCATCCTCCTTCATCAATCTCCTGGAGGCCTTGACGCGCCCGGCCATCAAAAGAAGATTTGGAGATCTCTTTTCTTGGTTTAATGTCACGGTACTCTTTGAACCCGGGAAATTTCTTTCCTTTGGGCCCGGCCTCTCCAACTTCTTCTTTTACCGCTGCAGGGACCTCTTGGGGTTTGACCGCTTTTTCTGCAGCAGGTTTGCCGGGTTCGGGCTTTTTTGGTTTTTGGTAGGGAGGTTTGGGAATAAAGGAAGCAGGTCTTGCTTTAACCAAGGTTGTATGAGCAGGAGGAGAAGGCTTAGGCGCGGTCTCTTCAGCTATCTCCTCTTGTGGAGTTTCTTTGGGAGGAACGGGTTCAATTTTAGGAGGAGGAAGAGAAGCCTCTTGTTCTGTAAGTACAAAGGGTTTTTCTTCCAAAGGCTCAGGCTTGCTTATGGGAGGCTTTTTAGGTTTCCCTAACTTTATAGCTGCGGCCAGCTGGGTGTTTTTAATTTTTAATTTTAGGTTTTTAGCCAATGCTTACTCTTGATGTTTGAGGTTTCGCATTTTAACTTTTTCCAAAACGGTATCTGCCAATTCGGGACTGATGTCGGGGATTTTGGAGAGCTCCTCAGGGGTGGCATTGAGGATTTTTCGAGCGGTATCGTATCCGGCTGAAAGGAAACTCTCCAAGACAAAAGAACTCATTCCTTCGATCTTTAAGGGCTCATCGAGCGTTGCATCTTCAGAGGCTGCCATTTCTGCCCGTTGAATCGACATCACCTTCTGATAGTCGGTCATCCTTTGGACGTCAAGTTCCGCTCCGATGAGTTGTCCATTGAGCCGTGCATTCATTCCTCTTTTGCCTAAAACAGCCGGATAGTCATCGTCATTGACTACAATCGAGATGGTCGAATGGTCTTCGGCAACGCTAATTTTACGGATTTCAATAGGAGAGAGTGCATTCTGGAGCAGTTGGACAGGATCATCTGAAAAGGGAAAGATATCAATCTTTTCATTATTGAGTTCGCGAATCACATTTTTGACGCGTGTGCCTCGTACTCCCACGCAAGCACCCACGGGATCGATCTTGGAATCCGAGGAGCTCACGGCTAGCTTGGTTCGATACCCTGCATCGCGCACGATCTTTTCAATTGTGACGACACCCTCGCTCAATTCCGGGACCTCTTGCATAAAGAGCTGGGAGGCAAATGCCGGGCTGCTTCGAGATAAGACCACCTCCGCTCCTCCGCTCTCCGTATCGCGCACCTCATAAAGAAGGGCTTGTACCCTGTCGCCGATATAGTAATTTTCTGTCTTTGGATAGAAACGGTCCGGCAAAATGGCTTCAACTTTTCCAAGATCGACGATCAGAGTAGCGCCTCTGACCACACGTTTCACCGTCCCGGAGACGATCTCATGGAGACGATGGCGATACTCTTCATAAATCACATCGCGTTCTGCGCTGCGCAGCTTTTGAGAGATAATCTGACGGGCAGTCTGAGCGGCGATGCGTCCAAAGTCATGAGGAGTGACGGTGATATTGACCCAGGTTCCCAGTTGACAATGGGGATCAATCACCCTCGCCTCTTCCAAGGCGATCTCTTCTTCGGGAATGGTGACCTGATCAACGACCTCTTTTTGAGCAATGACATCAATCTTGCCCGTTTTCGAATCGATGGTCACAGAGACATTGATCAAGCCGGCGGTTGACTTGTGGGCAGCAGAAAGGAGGGCATCCGTGATGGCGCCGATAATGACATCACGCTTAATGCCCTTTTCGCGTTCTAAATATTCAAAGATGGAAATTAACTCTTTGTTCATCTGTTCTTTGTCTCTTCTTACAAGTTTTCTTCTTCTTGATTAGCCTGATCCTCATGTTCCTTGTTTTCACGCTTTTTTCTTTTCTTGGTATTTTTCCGTCCGACAACAATGTCATCTGCATTGATCTGATTCTTCTCAATCAGATGTTCCTTAATGGACAAGGCGATTTTTTTATGTTCGGGATCGAGTTTGATCACCTTGGCGGTAATCTCATCGCCCTTTTTGACGATATCTTCGACTTTTCCAAAGGGTTGGTCCGAGAGTTCTGTCACGTGAACAAGGGCTTCAATTCCATTTTCGAGTTCGACAAAGGCGCCAAAAGCAGTAATCTTTGTAACGATTCCCTTGACGAGCAGGCCTACAGGAGTTGTCCTTTCGATTGTCTCCCAGGGATTTTCTGTGAGCTGTTTAATGCCAAGAGTGATTTTTTTGCTCTCTTTGTCGACAAGAAGGATGACGGCATCCACCATATCGCCCTTCTTCAATACTTCTGAAGGGTGGGAGACCTTTTTGATCCAGCTCAAATCCGAGATATGGATGAGACCGTCGATTCCGGGTTCTAATTCAACAAAAGCTCCGTAATTCGTGAGATTGCGGATCTCTACCTTGACATGAGTGCCGACGGGGTATTTTTTCTCTACGGCATCCCAAGGATTCATTTCGAGCTGCTTCATTCCAAGCGAGATCTTTCCCTCTTCTTTTTGGATGGAGAGGACAACAGCTTGCACCTCGTCTCCCTTGTTGACCATCTCTGTTGGATCGCTAATTGTCTTGACCCAAGACATCTCCGACACATGGATTAAACCTTCAATCCCGGGTTCGATTTCGATAAAAGCTCCGTAAGGAACGAGATTGACGATCTTTCCTTTAATCTGTGTGCCGGGCGGGTATTTCTTCTCAATTTCTTCCCAGGGATTTTCCTCTTTTTGCTTCATGCCAAGAGCGACCCGTCCCTTTTCCTTATCGACATGAAGGATCATCACCTCGAGCTCATCTCCGATGGAAACCAGTTCGGAAGGATGTTTGATCCGTTTCCAGGTCATGTCGGTAATGTGGAGAAGTCCATCAATTCCATCCAGGTCTAAAAAGACGCCAAAATCCGTGATATTTTTGACGATGCCTCGATGAATTTCTCCCGAGTGTATATTTTCTAACATCTCCGCCTTCTTCGAAATGCGCTCCTGTTCGAGAAGTTCGCGGCGTGAGACGACAATGTTTTTGCGCTCTTTATTGATCTTTAAAATTTTAAAATCATAGGCTTTGCCGATGTAATCATCGAGATTCTTAATGCGCTTATTATCAATTTGCGAACCTGGAAGGAAGGCCTCCATTCCGATGTCTACCATAAGCCCGCCCTTCACTTTGCGGAGCACCCGGCCTTTAATGACCGAGCCTTCGTCGCAATGGTTGACGATGTAGTCCCACTGTCTCAAACGCCTGGCTTTTTCATGCGAGAGCACAATTTGGCCGTTTTCACCCTCTGCTTGTGCGAGATAGACCTCAATGTGATGCCCTAAGACAAGCTCTTCTGGATCAAGGAATTCATTGATAGGAACAAGACCTTCTGACTTCAGTCCGACGTCCACCACGACAAAATCTTTGGATATTTCAACAATTTTACCTGTTAAAATCTCTCCGACGGTCATGGAAGAGACCGAACCTTCTCCCGCCTTTTTTTCCTTTTTATGTAAAAGAGCGCGAAAGTGCTCCGCATCCTCATCTTGAAAGTCAACGTCATCGATCTCTTTGTTTGCGTTCCAGTCTAAAAGTTGGTTTTTAGCCATTGTTATTAGGTTCTCCTAGGGTTTATGATCACCATCTTCGGGGAAAATAAAAAAATATCTATCCCATTTTCCTCGAAGGAAATAGAGTGCTTCACACATCCGGTCATCAAAAAACAAAATAACGAAAAACGGTGCTAACTTTCCGTATATAAGCACTTCACGTAGGCGAAATATTATCAAAAGATTTGTATTTCCAGCAATGAGAAAGTTAGAATCGCACAGGCAAACCTTGCCTCCCTGAGAGGATAAAGCACATTCCTTGCGTAAGCGAGTTTTACGGTTTGTTTTGTAGAGCATGCGCTGATCTGCTTGTGTTCTTGTGCGAAAGTTTAAAAGCCTCTTGGTTTCTGACGGAATCATAGAACGGCTTTTTGAGCAGTTCCTGAATGGTTTCTTCGGAAACAGCATCAAACCGGGCAGCGGTTTTCAGCCAGGCTCCTGAGAGTTCGGGTCGGTTCAGGCAAGCAAAGGCCTGAGAATTAAGGAGGGCGATCTCAAAGGAAGGATTCATCTCATAAAGCTCTCTGGAATATTTGACGACAAGTTCATAATTTTTATTTGCAAAAGCCAATTTGCAAAGAAGGGCTTTTCCCTCTTTTAAATGATGGGGGTCGGCTTTCAGGAGCAGATCATAGGACTTTTGTTCCTCATTCTCTTGCAAGTAGATCTTTGCTAAAGATTCAGTAGCTAAATGTTTAATTTGCACATCTTTTGACTTTAGGAGTTTTTTTAAAATCCATTTCGCTCTTTCCGTATCCTGATTTTTTATTGCTTCCAATCCCTGAGTGTACGTCTTGAAAGGATGCGACCGGCCAGCTGAGAGTCGATGAGTCCGCAAGAGTTGATAGTATTGAAAGCCGAAGATGAAAAGGAGAGTTCCGAAAAAGAAAAAGCCTTGGAAATAGAGGTAAGGGACTAAGAGTGCAACGCTGATCAACCCGATTGTAATTGCCGCCAAAGATCCCTTTTGTCCGAATCTCTTTTCGAAAAGATAGCGAAGCATGAGCCCTCCATCTAGAGGAGCAATAGGGATCAGGTTTAACAAACACCAGAGGATGTTCACGCGCAAAGTGGCGTAGAGGAGATAGCGGAGATAGTAATTGTGAGAAAAAAAGTCGCCCTTTAAAAGAGAGTAGGCAAGAACAATTAGAACACTCTCCAGAAGAGGTCCGTTGAGAGTGATCAGGAAGTGTTGCTTGGGTGTTAGGCCAAAGCCATTGTATTGTGCATTTCCCCCAAATGCTTCCAGGGTAATGACAGGACGGGCGCCGAAGCGAAACGCCGTCCAGGCGTGTCCATATTCATGAACGAGAAGGCTCAAGATTACAACCGCGGCCAAAAGGAGGCTCTCAATGGAAAAATCCCGATAGAGATTTGTGAAAAAGAGCAAAAAAAGCCAAAAAGAAGGATGTATCTCTACCGGAATGTTTAAAAATTTAAATCTCAACATCTCCTAAACATTGAACCTTTCTTGAGTTTCGACGCTAAATGAGTTAAATAGCATGAAGCAAACTATACCGAAATGACTTCAAAATTTGGTTTTGGGGCGCAGCGAAAGCTCCCTCAAATCAACGATCGTAAAGTGGTCTGTATTAATGCAATACAGACCACTTTACGATCGTTGATTTCAGGGGCTTTGGCGCGCCCCAAAACCAAATTTTGAAGTCATTTCGGTATAACTAACTTGTCCAGTTTTCGGGGCCACTGTTCGGGGTCCACTTCACAACGTCGAGTTGTTACGAAATTAGATTAATAATTTCAATGGCTATTATCCCAAATGACAGCAATACATAAACTCCAACAACAATTTTCCCGAATGGGAAAATTCTTTGGCATTTTCTTTTTAAGACATAACGTGTTTTCCACAGCATCATTACAGGCAAGAGACCAAAAAGACAGATAGTTACAATACCCCCGGCTATATGCAAAGCAAGGAGAAAAATGTTTGGATCAAGTAATGCAAAAATAAGAGGAGGAATAATTACGCATGCAGTAAAAAAAAACCGATTCTTGTAATTTTCTGATTTATCGGAAATAAAATTCACAAAGCTAAGTCCGACCGCTAACAAAGAAGTAATGATTGCAAAAAAAGAAAAACTGTTAATAACAAACATAATAAAATGAGAAGAATAATCAAACAGTCTTGTTATGAATACTTTGCTTGACTCGTCTAGGGTTGCTGTGCTCTTCGGGATCATACCAAGAATAATAAAATTCCATAATAGATATATTACTAACGCAAGCCCAGACCCCTTGAATATAACCGATTTTATTTTTTTAACATCATAATTTAAATAATGAGAAATCGTAGGAATTAAATTCTGGTACCCGAAAGATACTATAAATACAGGGAAAGAAAACAACACCAAATGTTTTTGATTCGAAGAAACAAATATATTTTCTGACCTTACCTGAAATGCGCCTAAAACGATTAAGGTTAAGTATGAAACTAACATCAAAAAAACAAAAAACCTGTTGGCAAAATCAACAGTCCTTGTGCCAAACAATAAGACAAAAAACATGAAAAGTCCATTAAAGACTAAGACTATCCGCTGAGAAAGATCGATATGTAATATGCTCTCTAAGGCGTCTTTTATAATTATGCTAGAACCATTAAAATAGGCTGACAAAAGAGCATAAAACAAAAACGAAAACAAAAAATAGCCAATTATCTTGGCGCTTTTTCCTAATGTTTTTTCTAAAAGCCCCATAAGGTTAATGTTTTTTTTCTCTTCTATATATATCTCCAAAATCATTAACCCGGAGAGATACATGTAAATCCAGCTGACCACTAACGGGATAAGCGACAGAAAAAAACCGGATGAGAGGCTAACTAAGGGCAAACCCAGGATACCCGCACCTATAAGGCACCCTGTTATGAGCAACGTGCTTCCGGTGACTGGATTCTTGATCAATGAATGCATTTTCAAAATGATACACCTAGACTCAGTTTTATGAAACCTCGGCTTTGCAACTTCAGCCGCTCCCGCTTCAGCGGGAGCTGCTGGGGAGAGCGGCTCTCTCTTGAAATTAAATTCAACCTGGGAGCTGCCTCCTTGGAATCCGCCTCTCAAAAAAAGTTGCAAAGTCGAGGCAAAGATAATTGTCGTTGACCGGAAAGGATTATTAAATTACGTTTTGTATCGATTTTTGATCTATAAGGAGCTTGTTATGAAAATGTGGAGTAAATTTGCTTGTTTGTTTTTGTGTTTTTTTGCGATGAGTTGTGTCTTTAAAGCTAATTTTCTGCATAGAAAACATATATTGCAATTTCACAATGCAAGCTTACTAGCGACTAACTTTCCAACGTCCGGCTGGCCTGTTTGTAGCAGCTGTGGAACATATCATCCTGGAAAACCTTGTCGCCAAAAAGGTGAGTCCTCTAAAGACAAAAAACCAAAAGAAAAAAAGAAAAATAATGAGCAGATAGCAAAACCACGAAAAAAAGTTAAAAATGGAGCTGGAAGAGAGGGATGAAGTGGACCCCAGGGCGCATTCTCGTGGTAAGCAACCTCGTTCCCAAGGAGATGGTGGCCCTGACAGAAGCCATGCTCCAAGGGAGAATCGATGAGGCTAGAGCGGCCCACCAATGACTCTTCCCCCTTTTTCGCGCCTCCTTTCTCGAGGTGAACCCTTCCAATCATCACGGCTTTTGTTAAGCCAATCGATTGTTTTGTCTGGTCGAGCGGGAAAGTTTTTGGATTCTTCGGATGTTTTAATCATAAGTCACTCTCTCTAAAAGGAGAGAAGACTTATAGCATAAAGCTTTTTTTGGAAGAAGGGTGGGCTCATATTTTTAATCAAAAATCTGCCGTTTTAGGCAGATTTTTGACACCCCAAGTTTCGACCTAAAAAATATACAAAGTTGATAGACTTCTGTTGAGTTATAAATCCTAATGAGTCTTTATGGCCGCATTAATCATGAAATTTGGAGGAGCTGCCGTTGAAACAGCTCAGCAGTTTGATCAAATCGCATCTCTTATCCTCAAAAAGGAAAAAGAGTATGCTAGTATCGTGGCGGTTGTCAGTGCGATGGGAGGCATGACCGATCAGCTTGAAACCCTGGCCAGGCAGGTTCATCCCAATCCTCCTAAACGGGAAATGGACATGCTCGTCTCCGTAGGGGAGCGCGTGAGCATCGCGCTTTTGGCCATGGCATTAGCTAAGCGAGGCCGAGAGGCAATCAGTTTTACGGGAAGCCAATCGGGGATCATCACCACAAACGACCATTCTGATGCGCGTATCCTTGCTGTACATCCTGTGCGCCTCATTCCCCATCTCCGAGCCAAAAAGGTAGTGATTGTGGCGGGTTTTCAGGGGATGAGCAAGGAGAAGGAGATCACGACTCTTGGCCGTGGAGGCTCTGATACGACGGCAGTTGCCTTAGGGGTGGCGCTCGGTGCGGACCTTGTCGAATACTACAAGGATGTTCCCGGGATTTGCACTCTGGATCCCAAACGGGTTCCTACAGCCAGAGTACTTCCCTTCTTGACCTATGAAGAGGCGCTTACTATTGTTGCTCAAGGAGCCAAAATTCTTCACGGTCGAGCGGTGAGGCTTGCTGCAAAATATCAGCTGCCGCTCTACATTCGCTCGTTTAAAGAAGAACGGGAGGGGACGTGGATTGGAGAAAGGGCCAAAAGAGAACGACAAGGACAAGAAGTCTGTGAGGACTGAAAGAATCATCCTGGATGATGACATGAGGGCTTGTTACCCCTCTTTTCTTTACAAGGATGTAATTGAGCAGGCTTTATCCTCTCTGTTAGAGAAGGGAAAAATACCCGCGCTTCCTTTTGTGAAATGGCAGATTGTTCATGAGGGAAGTTCGAAGAAGCTCTCACTTCTTTTTCTGACTGTTCAGCGCTCCTATATCACCAAGTTTGTCTACAATCTCATCAGTCGCTTTGCCATTTTGGGAAAGAGAGTGGATATTCCCCTCTTTTTCTCCGGGGAGTTCGCTTT
The DNA here is from genome assembly GCA_001796315.1 of Chlamydiae bacterium RIFCSPLOWO2_12_FULL_49_12. Taxonomy (GTDB): domain Bacteria; phylum Chlamydiota; class Chlamydiia; order Chlamydiales; family Rhabdochlamydiaceae; genus 2-02-FULL-49-12. The sequence goes on along the minus strand of MGME01000005.1, from coordinate 12,577 downwards.
TTCGGAAGCATTTCTGCAGGGGCCTGATGTAGAAAAGCGGTTTACGTTAATTGAAGCAGTCTTAGGTAAGGGCGATCCTCAGGAGATGGAGACTCTCATGCAAGCGCTCCCTTCCTTAGAAGAGCAGCTGAGGCTGGGAGCTCTTTCCTTTTTCCATGCCAGCCGCCTTTTGGAAGTCAAGGGGCTTACTCTCGATGAGAAGGCAGCGGTTGTCCAGGAACGAATGGCGAAGTGGATGCAAAGAGCGCCCCATTTTTACGATAGTGATCTCTTCGAGCAGATGCAGGAGTTTTTTCTTCTCTCCTCCGATGGGTTTAAGGCTTGCCGGAAAACGCGCCATCTCTCATGGATGGTCATTCTCTTCTATACTTTTTTTAAGAGATTGAAAGAGAAAAATGAAGAAGAGCCAAGGAGGCGCCATCTCTATTTTAAATGCTTGCCGGCAGCTTTGCAGACTCCTTTGGGAGAGAAGAGAGTGTTGGCGCTCTTTCTGGGCATGAATTTTTTGGGGGAAAGGGAGCTTTTTGAAGAGAGGCACTTCTTGAAAGCCGTACAATTGACGCTTCC
>MGME01000005.1:3774-11993 GCA_001796315.1 Chlamydiae bacterium RIFCSPLOWO2_12_FULL_49_12 | reverse complement strand
AAAAGAGAGTAAAACGCTCTATGTTGAAGTAGAGAAAGAGAGCGGCTGCGGCTTTACCCAAGAAGAGATGCGTGCGTTGCAAAGAGCTCTTCCGGAAGATGCGCTCCGCCATATTGAACATCTTGTCTCTCCGATCTTCATGCCGCGCAATGAAGAAGAGGTGATGCGCAATATTTTAATCCTTAAGGAACAGGTGCGATTTGCCCGCGACCTTCCCCATGTCATTCTCTCCTTTGATCATCAAAGTGACCAAGAAGACCTCTATTTTACTCTTGTTATGGTGCGTCCCCTGCTTCCCGGAAGTCTGGAAGCTTTTCAGCTCTTTAAAAGCGACAAGAGCTCCTTTGAGTTTCTTCCCGAAAGAGTGAAATGGGTAGGGATGATTCGCAATAAATATCCCAAAGAGGCCTCTGTTTTGAAAACCCGTGTCAAAAAAAGCGCGTTCTTGCGCGACGACCGCTCCTTGGATCTCTACCGGGCCAGGCAGCGCATTCTCAACGAGCTGGAGGGCATCGTTGGAGAAGTGCGTGATTTTAATGGAGGGATGATGGCCAAGCAGAGGGAGAATTTTTATACCTTCAAAAAAGAGGCCGGTTCCGCCTGCGGCTATGACGATTTTTTGCTGGAAAATTTTTTTTACTCTCTCTTTCCAATTGAGGCGCGCACTCTTCTCTCTCCCTCTTTGATCTGCACTCTCTTTTCACTCTTTTGCAGCTTAAGAGAAAAAAGAGGCCTCTTGAAGAATCAAGGACAGTGCAGGGAAGAGAAGGAGGGGCTCTTTGCTCTTTTTGAGATTCAGGATAAATCCCTTCAAACACGCGTAAGCGCTTTGGTTAAGCGTCTCAACCTCAGCTGGCCTCTTTTGGCCACTTTGCACCTAAAGCTCTTCGATTCCACCTATCTGGGTTATCTCCTCATCACCGAAGAAAAAAAGAGCCGGAAGCTTTTCCTCGAAGCACTATCAGAGCTTGACTTTTGGTCATTGATTGGCAAAAATAGCCATTGACCTCGACGAGATTGTGTGAGAAATACGGGCTAGCCGTGGCTTCGCATTCTCGCCCATCCGCATTTTGAAATACACGGCTCATAAGGGCCGTCTTTCCGCAGGAGGATGAGTGAAAAAACTTTTTGTCGGAGCCTCGATCTTGTGTGCGGATTTAGGGCGGCTTGCAGAAGAGGCCAAACGCGCTGCCGCTTGTGGAGCGGATGCTCTCCACATTGACATCATGGATGGCCATTTTGTCCGCAATTTTTCATTGGGGCCCGCCGTTGTCGCTGCACTCAACCGTTCCGTGGATCTTTTTTTAGATGTCCATTTGATGATCTATCATCCTTTTGATTATGTGGAGAGATTCGTGGAGGCGGGAGCCGACCGGATCATCTTTCACTTCGAGGCTACCGAATCTGTCGAAGATATGATTGACTACATTCGCAGATGTAACGTTTTAGCGGGACTTGCATTTAATCCTGAAACCTCTTTTTCGATGGTTCCCAAATATATCGGGGCCTGCGATCTTCTCTTGCTGATGTCGGTCCATCCCGGATTTGGAGGGCAAGCCTTTCTTCCGGAAGTGTTAGAAAAGATCCGTCAAACGCGCGCACGGGCGCAAAAAATGAAGATCGATCAACGCATTCAAGTGGATGGAGGAATCAACCTGGAAACGGGAAAACAGGCCGTTTTGGCCGGTGCGGATGAACTGGTGTCGGGCACTTTTCTCTTTGGGAAAAAAGAGATGAAAGAGGGCATTCGCTCTTTAAAAGGACTCTCTTTATGAAAAAGATCGTCGTGATCGGAGGGGGAACGGGAAACTTTGCCGTTTTGAACGGATTAAAGCATTACGATGTCGAGTTAAGCGCTGTTGTTTCCATGGCAGATGACGGAGGCAGTACGGGTATCTTGCGCGATGAACTCGGTGTGCTTCCTCCCGGAGACGTTCGCCAATGTCTGGTCGCCCTCTCCAACTCGTCCCGGCTGATGCGCAGCTTGATGAACTACCGCTTTGAAAACGGGGGGCTGGGGGGGCATAGCTTCGGGAACCTGCTTCTTTCGGCTCTCGAGAAGGTGACGGGGAGTTTTGAGAAGGCAGTCGAAGAGGCGGGCAAGATCCTCTATATTAAAGGAAAAGTCATTCCTGTCACGACCCATCAGGTGAGACTGAAGATGGTGCTCAAAGACAGGACGCTTCTCGAAGGGGAGAGAGAGATCTATCTCTCGCAAAAGATTGATAAAGGGTACCAGAGCATCTATCTAGAACCGCATCCGAAGGTCAATCCCGAGGCGGTCAATGAGATCAGGAATGCCGATCTTGTTGTTTTAGGCCCCGGGGGGTTGTACACTTCGATGATCCCCAATCTTCTCGTGGAAGGAGTAGCTCAAGCCCTGCGCTCGACTCAGGCAAAGAAGATTTTTGTTGTCAACCTGATGAACCGTAAAGGCCAGACCACAGGTTATCGCGTGAGTGACTATGTCAGAGAGCTTGTGCATTTTATCGGGGAAGATATTTTTGAATATATCCTCGTCAACAATCAAATGCCCGAAGAAAAATTGATCGAGGTTTATGCCGAAGAGGGGGATCTTGTTGCCAACGACCTGCAGGAGTCCAGGGTGGTGCAGGCGCCCTTTTTGGGAGAGATTTATCACAAGCCCGGCAAGGATCTTCTCAAGCGCAATCTTATTCGACATCATCCACAGAAATTGGCACAGGAGCTCATGAAAATTGTTACTCATCTTTGATTTAGACGACACGCTCATCCAGACAACAGCGACATTCACTCCTTTTCAACTGGAGCGAGCTTTAAAGAAGATGGTGAAAGAGGGGCTCTCTTTGCCCGATCTTTCTCAGGCTATCGAAGAGATTCAAAGAATCGATTATCGCTCTTTGAGCGCTAAAGCAACGCTTTCAGAATTTTTGGAGATACGGGGAGCAGGGCAGATTTTTTTTGAAATCGGACTCAAGGAGATCTATGAAGATTTTCCTCTCGCTTTTCCCATTGCTCCCATGGAGGATGCAATAGAAATTCTTTTGCGTTTGAGCCGCGGCTATATTCTGGCTCTCGTGACAGCAGGCCGAGAAAGAGAGCAGAGAGCAAAGTTGAAAAATGCTGGTATTGATTCAACTCTATTTAGTAAAATTATCGTTTGCGAAAAGGGCGAGAAAGGAAGGTGCTATCAAGCTCTTGCTGAGGAATTTCAGATTGCATCGTCTGGCGTTGTGGTATGTGGAGATCGGATCGCACTCGATCTTGTTCCTGCAAAAGAGCGGGGATACAGGACGATTCATATGCGTGAGGGAAGAGGCAAACGGGAGCCGCGTCGTCATCCTTCCGTGGATTTTACAGTCAACTCTCTTAGGGAGTTAGAGGAGATGGTAAAGAGATGATTACAAGCAATCAGATTACACCTGGAATTGTCTTGAGCTTGAATAAAAAAATCTATCGGGTGGAGTCCAGCGTGAAGGTGACGGTGACTAAAGGCTCTCCTTTCATGAAAACCAAGCTCAAAGATCTCATGACGGAGGAGGTTGTTGAAAAGAACTTTAAACTGGGAGAGAAAGTTGACGAGGTCTCCCTAAATGAACGGCGCTTGGAGTTTCTCTATCCCGAGGGAAAGGGGTATCTTTTTCTCGATACGGATTCTCTCGATCAGGTCTTAGTTGCCGGTCCTGTTGTGGGGGACAAAGTTCATTTCTTGAAAGAGGGAGTGGGTGTATCCGCTCTCTTTTATGGCGATTCGATCTATTCTATCGAACTGCCTCAGTTTCTCGAGCTGATGGTTCTTAAGGCCCCGTCTATTGAAAACACAAGGCATATGGCGGAGGCCACCAAAAAAATCACTTTGGAGACGGGAGCTGAGATAGACGTGCCACTTTATATTGAAGCGGGAGATATTGTTAAAGTGGATCCTAGAACAAAAGAGTTTATACAAAGAGTATAGGGAGAGGTAGTGTGGATTTAAAACAGATTAAAGAACTGATGGCCGCTATGGAGAAGGCTAAAATAAAAAGGCTGAAGATCAAGACGGAAAAGGGGTTTGAGGTCGTCTTAGAAAAAGAGGGTGAGGAAATGGCGCATCCGCTGCCTCATCTGCATCGGGATCCTCATCTCCACCATTTTCCCCATCACTCTCCCCTGCCTCCTCGCCATCCTGCAGGGGAAGAGTCCCTCCCTCCGCAAAAAGAGAGAGAGGCCATTGAGGGGAGATTCATCTCTTCTCCCATGGTGGGCACTTTTTATAATGCATCTTCGCCTGATGAGTCCCCCTTTGTGAAAACCGGCGATGAAATCCATGAAGAGAGTATTGTTTGCATCATTGAAGCGATGAAGGTGATGAACGAAGTCAAAGCGGGGGTCAAGGGAAGAGTGGCTGAAGTTCTCATTGAAAACGGCAATCCTGTTGAATTTGGAACTAAAATGATTAGAGTCATTTGATGAAGAAAGTCTTGGTGGCAAATCGAGGCGAGATTGCGGTGCGGATCATACGCGCCTGTCATGACCTGGGGCTTCAAACCGTCGCCGTCTATTCCGAAGCCGACAGCGAAGCCCTGCATGTTTTGCATGCCGACGAGGCGATCTGTATTGGGGAAGCTCCTTCGACCAAGTCTTACCTGAAGATATCCAATATTCTTTCCGCTTGCGAGATCACGGGAGCTGACGCCATCCATCCAGGATACGGATTTTTAAGTGAAAATTCAAATTTCGCCTCCATCTGTGAGAGCTGCGGCCTGACCTTCGTTGGCCCCTCTGCTCAGACGATCGCCCTTTTAGGAGATAAATCTAAGGCGAAAGAGACGGCGAAAAAAGTGAAATGCCCCGTCATTCCCGGAAGCGACGGCGTGATTTTTGATCTCAAAACCGCTCTTGGGGAAGCTAAAACGATTGGCTATCCTCTTTTCATTAAGGCCGCTCACGGGGGTGGAGGAAAAGGGATCCGCATTGCCCGTGATCAGGAAGAATTCTTGAGGCAATTTCCAGCTGCGCGCACAGAAGCCGAGGTCAGCTTTGGCAACCCCGATGTCTATTTAGAAAAGATGATCGTCAATCCCCGGCATGTCGAGGTTCAGGTTTTGGGCGACAAGGAGGGCAATTACCTCTATCTCGGAGAGAGAGACTGCACCATCCAGAGAAGGCGACAAAAGCTTATCGAGGAGACTCCCAGTCCCGTTGTGAGAGCTTCTTTGAGGAAGAGGCTGAGCGAAGCTGCGGTGGCTATTGCGAAAGAGGCGGGTTATTTTTCAGCAGCGACCGTTGAGTTTCTTCTCGATGAAGAGCTCAATTTTTATTTCATGGAGGTCAACACCCGCATTCAAGTCGAGCATACCGTTACCGAAGAGCTGACAGGGGTTGATCTTGTCCAAGAGCAGCTGCGGATTGCACGAGGAGAGAGACTCCGAATAAAACAGAAGGAGATCTCCTTCGACGGCCACGTGATGCAATTTCGGATCAATGCAGAAAATCCGGCAAAAAATTTTTCTCCCTCACCGGGCCGATTAGAATATTTTATTCAGCCAGGAGGACCTCATGTCCGTGTGGATAGCGCCTGCTATTCCGGCTATCAGATCCCTCCTCATTACGATTCCATGATTGCGAAGCTGATCGTCAAAGGAAAGAGTCGAGAAGAGGCCATTCAAATTGGAAAGAGGGCTCTTAGTGAATTCCACATTGGAGGGATAGAGACAACGATTCCCTTTCATCTCTACATGCTGGAAGAGGAAAATTTTCTTAAAAGCTCCTATTTTATCACATCTATCGATCAGCTGATCTTAGAGGGGTGCACCTTTGAGCCGCGCGCAGCCTTCCATTAATCTTCTTCTTTCTCAGGACCGGATTTCTGAAGCGATCTCAGAGCTTGCCGATTGCCTCAATGAAGAATATGCGGAAAACTCACTTTTTCTCATTGCCGTTCTGAAAGGATCCATCTGTTTTGTAACCGACCTCATGCGGAAGCTTAATATGGATGTAGAGATTGGGTTCATTCAGGCGAGCAGCTATGGCCAAAGCGGGACAGAGCGCAAAGAGCTGACGGTCTCTTTTCTTGAGCCTTTGGACATCGAAGGCAAAGAGGTCCTATTGCTCGATGATATCTTTGACTCGGGAACTACCCTTGCAACCCTTATGCGTCAGCTCCAAGAGAAAAGACCCAGGACGCTTAAAACCGCCGTTCTTCTCTCTAAAAAAGTGAAGCGGGCCGTTCCTTTTGAACCCAACTACACCCTCTTCGACATCGAAGATCGGTTTGTGGTGGGCTACGGACTGGATTACAAAGAGAAGTATCGCCATCTTCCGGCTATCTATACCTTAGAGGAGAGAACGTGAAGGGGATCATCCTTGCAGGAGGCAAAGGCAGCCGTCTCTATCCCATGACGGAGGCCACATCGAAACAGCTCCTCCCTGTCTACGACAAACCCCTGATCTACTATCCTCTCTCCGTTTTCATGCAGGCGGATATCCGCGATATTCTCATCATCTCCACCCCGGAAGATCTCCCCCGCTTTCAAACTCTTTTTCGAGAAGGAAAGCATCTCGGCCTCTCCATTTCCTATGCAGTCCAACACACTCCTCGCGGCATTGCCGAAGCGTTCCTCATCGGAGAGAGTTTCATTCAAGACGACACCGTTGCGCTTATCTTGGGCGATAATCTCTTTTGGGGCCATTCCTTTGACACCTTTCTCTCATCATGCAAAAACCTTGAAAAGGGAGGGGTTGTTTTAGGATACGAAGTCAAAGATCCCTCACGTTATGGCGTTGTTGACTTTGACGGTTCCTTTCGCGTTAAAGAGATTGTGGAAAAGCCCCGGCATCCCCCCTCTTCCTATGCTGTCACAGGCCTCTATTTCTATGACAACGATGCCATCGCCATTGCCCGCTCTTTGCGACCCTCAAGGCGTGGCGAGCTTGAAATTACCGATCTTTCAAATATCTACCTGCAACGAGGCGCTCTCCATGTCCGTCTCATGGAGCGCGGCTCTGCCTGGCTCGACGCGGGGACCCCCACAAGTCTGCAAGAGGCCTCTTCCTACGTTCAAACTATCCAGGAGAGACAGGGAATCAAGATCGCCTGCCTCGAGGAGATCGCCTATCGCCGCGGCTTTATTGAAACAGCCCAACTGGACTCGCTCATCGCCTCCATGCCTCCCTCGGATTACCGCAGCTATCTGGAGCAGCTTGAGAGAACTGCAGACGCCGGAATTGTTCAAAAGTGATGGAGGAGTTTTCGTTTGTGGGGAGGACGCTTTTTGCGAAAGAAGGTCGATTTTTTGCCGTAGACCACTTCGCTCAAATTTTCAATGGCCATAAAAGCGGCTGGATCTTCACGAAGAATGAGGGCTTTCAAATCTGCAAGGTCCAAGCGTTCAACAATGATATAGAGAATCTCGCGCTCATCTCCGGTATACCCACCCTTTCCCGGCATGACGGTCAGACCGATCCCCATCTCCTTCATGATCACCTCAGCGAGCTCTTGAGGCTTTGAAGAGATCACCAAGACGGATTTGAGTTCATCGAGGCCGATGATGACCATATCGATAATCTTAAAGGCGACGATGTAGGTCATCAGAGATTGCAGGGCGATATGCCAATCTCTAAAGATCCATCCATAAGCCGCAAAGATAAAGACGTTGATCACCAGAACGACCTGGCCTACTGTGAATCCCTTTTTCCGGTTGATGATGATTGCCAGGATTTCCGTTCCATCCAAACACCCGCCGTAGCGGATGATGAGTCCGACCCCAATACCCAAAATGCCGCCGCCGAAGACAATGATTTCTAAGGTATCTCCTCCGGTAAAGTGCGGAGCTTGTTGCAAGACAATTAAAAAGAGAGCGAAGAAAAAGACGGCAACGAGCATGTTAATAACAAACCACTTTCGGATAAAGCGGACGGCCAAGTAGATGAAGGGAATATTGAGCAGGATCAGAAAGTAGGAAAGAAAGGAGTCTCCAAAGAGACGCGCCAGAATCAAAGAGAGACCTACGATTCCTCCGTCAATCAGGGCATTGGGAATAAGAAAAATCCGAATCGAAACGGCCGCAAGGAAAGCGCCGGCAGTAATCCAAAAAATAGCGAGCGCATGGCTAAAAAAACTTTTGGGTTGAGGTAGGTTCATCGGCATACATTCTATCCTACGGGTATTAACTCGACTTTGCAACTTTTTGGACCCGCCTGCCTCGTCTATTTGCTCTCGGACGTTCGACCTACGGTCGAACTGGGAGATTTTTTAAACC
>MGME01000005.1:0-3753 GCA_001796315.1 Chlamydiae bacterium RIFCSPLOWO2_12_FULL_49_12 | reverse complement strand
TCCTGGTTTAAATAACTCCCCCGAGAGCAAATATCTCGAGGCCTTCGGGCCCAAAAAGTTGCAAAGTCGAGATTAAGGAAAAACGCGGGAGACGGGACTCGAACCCGCAACTTCCGACGTGACAAGCCGGTGCTCTAACCAGTTGAACTACTCCCGCATGCTTTGGGCGTAACAGGACTCGAACCTATGACCACCTGTGTGTAAGACAGGCGCTCTACCAACTGAGCTATACGCCCAAAAACGAAATACAGGTTAACCCGGCAAAACCATTTTTTACAAGTGGGATTGCAGTTTGACTAAAATACAAAAAGAGGGGTATGGTGACGTGACGATGAAAGATACGGACCTTGTTTTACTCGATCGGATTGCTCCTTCCATCCTGATTGAGATGCGCTATGCAACCGTCTATAATTTCGCAAAAAGGGCGCTCTATCCCTCTTTGTGTTGTTTTTTAAGAAAAAAGGTTGCCGATAAGCTCTTTTCCGTCCAAGCTCAATTAAACAAACAAGGGCTTGGACTCAAAGTCTATGACGGCTATCGCCCGCACTCCGTCCAGAAACAACTCTGGGAGATCTGCCCGGATCCGCGCTTTGTCGCCGATCCCAAGAAAGGCTCAAAACATAGTCGTGGAGCAGCTGTAGATCTTACTCTTGTCGACCGATCAGGACAAGAGCTCCCTATGCCCACCCCATTCGACACGTTCACTCCTCAGGCTCATCGACACTGTCAAAACCTTCCCGCTGACGTTCTTGAAAATCGGGCCCTTTTGGAAAGGGCGATGGAAGAACAGGGATTTCTCCCCCTTCCCACCGAATGGTGGCATTTTGATGATGAGGAGTGGGAGAGTTACCCCCTTGTGGATCTCTCTTTTGAAGCCCTATGCGCACTTTCCTGCTCGTCTTAACGCTTCTCTTCCTCGGAAGCTGCTCTCCGAGTTCCCAGGAGGATTTCTTAAGAGAAGGAGAAGCCCTCTCTCGCAAGATCGTCTTAGATCTGCAAAAGATTCAAACAAAAGAAGACCTTGTCAGGATGACGCCTCTTTTAAAGAAGAGGTTTTGCGCTCTTGTAGAGCTGATGATTCAAGCGCGGGAGCGCCAGGAAAAGGAGTGGGAAGGCGCCTTTGTCGACCCTCAGGTCCCTTTAGCCTCGTTTAACGAGCTCTTCGTCATTGAATTAGAGAGGATCTTCTCTCTTGAGAGGGGAAGGGAGATCATGGAAAAAGCGCAAAAACAGGCGCTCGACCGCCTTGATGCCTGCGAAAGACAGCTCAAACAACGCCGGGATAAGCCCAGAAGAAGATGAATCACTCTAGAGAGAGAGCCTCAAAGAAGCTCTTGTGTGCTTTGAGGAAGGAGTGGTCGGTCATCTCGTCGACATGAATGGGAACAGCGGTTGCAAACCCTTTTTTCAGCCACGAGATATCACTTTCGTTCTCCTCGGGATGCTCCGAGAGGGAAAATCCCATCCAGTAGTAGGGATTGCCTTCGGGATGCAGACGCCGGTCAAGCTTTTCCCTAACGTAGCTCTTTCCCTGCCTTGTGAGTTTCAACCCTTGAATAGGACCGGCTGCCGGAAAATTGACATTAAGAAGACTGCCTTTGGCCAAAGGGGTCTTCAGCAGGCATTTGACGATAGAGCGGATATAGGGTTTGGTTGCTTCGTAGTCGGGGTGGAAATACTCTTCGCAGGAAACGGCAAGGCCCGGCACCCCTCTGTGGACTCCTTCGATCACCCCTCCGACCGTGCCGCTGTAGAGCACATTTCTTCCGGCATTTGAACCTTTGTTAATTCCCGAGACAATCAGGTCGGGGGGCTCTGAAAAGATGAGATTTAGGGCCAGCCGCACGCAGTCTGCAGGGGTACCGTTCACCTTCCAGGCAGGCGTCTTTTTCTCCCATTTAACGGCATCGATCCTTAAAGGCGAGCGAAGAGTGACGCTGAGACCCACTCCCGACTGCTCTTCAGAGGGGGCGACAATCGACAGCTCTGCAAAAGGGAGAAGCGCTTCGTAGAGACTCCTTAAGCCCACGGCCTCAATGCCGTCATCATTGATCAAAAGAATCTTAGGTTTCATGGACGGATTTTGGAAAAAAGGGTGCTTTAAGTTGAGAGAAAAGAAGGATGGCGCAAGAGCTCGCAAAAAATCCCGGAAGAAGAGGAGGAAGGGAAAATCCTCCTAGCCGTTCAATCAGGGGCCAAAAGGCGACCGTGAGGCCTCCTGAAAGGACTCCTCCCCACGCTCCGTAGCGGTTCAGCCGTTTATAATAAAGAGAAAAGAGAATCAAGGGGCCAAAGGAACATCCCAGACCGGACCAGGCATAGAGGACGATAGAAAAGATCGTACTCGTTGAAAAAGCCGCAATGAGATAGGCCGCAAGACCCACGAGGATGACAGAGAGGCGGGAGACCATGAGAAGTTCTGAAGAGGGAGCATGCTTTCTCAAGAGCCGTTTGTAGAGATCTTCGGAGAGGGTGGAGGCTAAGACAAGGATTTGAGAGCCGTTGGCATTGATGGTGGCAGCCAGGATAGCGCAGGAAAAGAAGCCGATGAGAAAGGGATGGAAGGCGTCTTGCACCAAAGAGATAAAGATCAACTCGGGGTTGGCAATGCCGGTTTGAAAGAAGGCGCTTCCGACAAAGCCCACCAAGACAGCTGCTCCCAAAGAGACGAACATCCAGCTCATTCCGATCATTTTAGAGCGGGGGATATTGCGCACCTGTTTGATCCCCATAAATTTCGTGATGATGTGAGGCTGTCCGAAATACCCAAGCCCCATCCCCAGGATCAGCGTCAAAAGAGACTTTCCCGTCTTTAGTGAAACATCGGGAAAGAGCGAAAAGGCCACGTTGCGCATCTCATAGCTCTTTTCGACAGCGGAAAAACCTCCCACTTTGGGCAGCAGGTAAAGAGGAACGAAAAGGATGGCCAGCATCAAAAAGAGACCTTGAAAGAGATCGATCCAGGCCAAAGTGAGATAGCCTCCGATAAAGACGTAGGGGATGATGATCAGGATGCCGATGAGAACATTGAGTTGAAAGGGGGTATTAAAGAGGATCCCGATCACATAGGCCATCCCTATCAAGCCGGCGGAGAGGTAGACCGTATAAAAGAGAAGGCACATCAGGGAGGTAAAGACGCGGAGCCAGCCTGAAGTGTCGGCGACACGGCTTTCAAAAAAGGAGGAAAAAGTCATGGAGTTGTACTCTTCAGTGGCAACGCGGATTTTGGGAGCGACAAATTGCCAGTTGAGATACATGAAGAGAAAGAGCCCAACCGCGGTCCAGATCCTGATCGGTCCTTCGACAAAGACCATCGCAGGATAGGCCATGAAGAGCCAACTGCTCATATCGCTTGCATGGGCGGCAAGAGCCGTGAGCCAGCTGCCCAAAGAGCGGCCCCCGATAATGAAATCAGCCTCCGTCAGATGACGCTTATAGGAGAGGACGCCGACGGAAATCAAGGCAAAGAGATAGATCAGGATGGCAAAGAGCTCGTAGAGATGCATCCCGTTAGCATAGCTCAAGAGAAAAAAAAGTTAAAGTTCTCGCTTTGTACAATTTGCGACAGCCGAATTTCGAAGAGGCGGCTGCCAGGTTGTAAGGGTAGTAACTGACTCCTTACAACCTGGGAGCCGCTCTCCCGAAAGGCGAACTCGCACATTATGCAAAGTTCTCTAATCGCGCTGATGTCAAGTAAGTTTTCTCCTTTTGTCGAATCGTGAAAAAAACTCCGCGGTTCTCTTCGGGGTCTTT
>MGME01000004.1 GCA_001796315.1 Chlamydiae bacterium RIFCSPLOWO2_12_FULL_49_12 | reverse complement strand
CGACGAAGCGTCGGCTGGATTCGCGGGCAGAAGGACTGTAGTACTCTCTTTGGCAAGCTCTCGGAAAGCGGCAATGTACTCTTCAGCAACTTTTAGAGCCGCCGCCTCTTCGCCTCCCTCTTTTTTTAAGGCTTCCCCAACATTGTGGAAGGCAAGAGCTGTCGCCTGAGCGATGAGCTGCAGCGCTTGAGCCTCGCCGGCGGCATGATTGATCTTTTCCGTCTTTTCCCCTTCGGACTCTAAGACCATGCGCTGCTTGCAGCCTTCTGCAACATTGATCTCAGCCTGCCTCTTCCCTTCGGACGAGTTAATCTCTGCCTGGCGCATCCCTTCGGATTCCAGGATGCGCGCCCTCTTTTGGCGATCTGCAGTCACCTGCAGCTCCATCGCCCGCCGCACGTCGTCGGGCATGATGATGTCCTTAATCTCATACCGTTTGCATTCGATGCCCCAGGAGTGGGCGGCCTCATTCAACACCCTCACCACCTGTTCATTCAAATGCTCCCTCTCTTCAAAAGCACGATCCAGCGGGATCTTTCCAATCTCGGATCGAAGCGTCGTTTGAGCCAGCTGCGTTAAGGCATAACGGGGATGAAATACTCCATAAGAAGAGGAAACGGGATCAATGATCTTCATGTACAAAATACCGTCGATCTTAATGGTAACATTATCTTTGGTAATAGCCGTCTGCTCATGAATATCGATGGCTTCCTCTTTCAGGGAGTGCTTGTAGGCAACCTTGTCGACAAAAGGAATGCGCAGAAAAGGACCGGCTTCTCTCTTTTGATTAAATTTGCCCAACCTCTCAATGATCCACGCCTGCTGTTGAGGCACGATTTTCAAGGTTAAAAAAAAGAAAAAGAACGTAAGAAAAACAACAACGGCGAGCGTCATCATATTACCTCCTGCAAGGCAAAAAAGAGTACCTGAAGCGGGATTTAAATAGCAGCATGCATCGGGCAGTTTACAAGCCGCAGAACATCAGCAGATTAGAGAAAACAAGCCGCAGGCGTCCAAGGGAAAACGAAAAGAGCGCGGCCGGAATCCGCATGAGGAACAGTCAAATTAAAAAAAATAATTGTCCGCTAATCCCGATTTGTGCTAATAATAAAAATAAAGCTTAATGAGAAGCAAAATCATTTCGCTTAATTAACAAGGAGCCTTTTATGAAGAGTGTAGTCATCACATTGGTTGCTGCTTCTGCCCTACTGGCAAGCTGCGAAAACAAGACGGGAACAGGAGCTCTTGTCGGAGGAATCCTGGGAGCCGGAGCAGGGGCCGGAATCGGCGCTGCCATTAGCGGAGGATCGGGAGCTGCTATCGGAGCCGGAGCGGGCGCCGCAGGCGGCGCACTGATCGGCGGTCTGATTGGCAATGAGCTGGATAAGCAGGATCGCGACAAGATGGAACGCCGCAATCCAAAAACCTTGAGCAAACTCGATAACAAAGAAGCTCTTTCGACCTATGACGTCAAAGAGATGAGTTATGCCGGCATCAACGACAAGGTGATTATCAACCAGATCGAGACCACAAACAGCCGTTTCAACCTCTCAAAGGAAGAGATCGCTGATTTGAGAGAGGCAGGCGTCTCTCAAAACGTCCTTGACGTGATGACCCGCTCCTAAGAGTTGGCATTTATACAAGAGTTGATGTCCGCTTGTCAAAAAAAGATTGTCAGCTCTTATAGGAATGTGATAAAACCATTTTTACCGGGGGAATTGTAGTCGACAACCCTCAAGACGTAAAAACCTATCACAGGGAGCCTTACTATGAAAAAAATTGTGATGACACTTAGCGCGGCGGCCGCACTCTTGGCAAGCTGCGAAACCAAGACGGGAACAGGCGCTCTTGCCGGCGGACTCATCGGCGCGGGCGCAGGAGCTGGAATCGGAGCTGCTGTTGGAGGAGGTCCTGGCGCTGCAATCGGAGCGGGAGCCGGTGCTGCAGGCGGAGCCTTGATCGGCGGTCTTATCGGATCCGCACTCGATGAACAGGATCGCAAAAATATGGAGAAAAATGCTCCGCGCACCCTAAAGAAGATCGACAACGGCGAACAGCTTTCGATCTATGACATCAAACAGATGACAAACGCAGGGATTAGCGACAAGGTGATCATCAGCCAAATCCAGGCAACGGGCAGTCAATTTAACCTGACAAGCGCGGATATCATCGATTTAAAAAATGCCGGCGTTGCTCAAAACGTCATCGATGCAATGATCCAGGCAGGCTATTAAAAGATCTCTTATTGCTTCGATAAGGCTCTAACCGCAGAGTATCGCTCAGTTGAGCGATACTCTTTTTATACACAAAAAAAAAGGAAAAGGCGCGCCCGTGTACTGCCGCACGGGAAACTCTCTTGTATAAATTCTCATTTTTCTTTCATCATAGGCACAAAAAGACATCCTTAGCTTTCTATGCTCTTATCTCATGCCGGACACACCTCAAGAAAAAGTTCGTTGTTTCAGCCTCCCCTCTTTCAGGAAAAGATCGAAAAATATGCGCAGGCAACCTTGAAACGCTTCCGCGCCATGACCAGGATGGAAGCGCTTTTTCACCTTCTCTTTTCCCTCCTCTCTCTTACAGAGATCGTTTTCTTTATCACTTTTTTTTCCTTCTTTACCCATACCTCAATTTTAGCATTTACCTTGGCAGGCTTTTTTTTAACGGCCTTCACGTATCTGATTCTCCATTTCTACTTTCAATCCCAAAAGCCGGAGCAGTTAACCTCTCTCCAACGCGACTTTACCGAAAAGTGCCGCGACCTCATTCCTTACAATCGGGGAAGCTCCCAGCATCACCTTTCTTTAGCTCACGCTCTTTACAACTGTGTTGCAATTTTCCACTCCCAAGAGTATTTCTACTATCCTACCCCCTCCGGATGGGAAAGTCTTTCCTCCGTCATCCAAAAGCTGAGCTGCTGGTCGCACTGGAAGGAGCTTCACAAAATGAAAGAACTTCTCCTTCAGCAAGCCATCCAAGAACATTATGAGCTCATCAAGAATATCCCCACAGATCTCGAAGCCCACGCCTCGCTTGCCCAGGCCCATCTTCTTCTCTCAAAGCTCTATCTCAATCCTCAAAAGCTGGCGCCGGAAGAGGAAATTCCCTGGGTTCCTAAAGAGTACCTTTCAGAAGCGATGGGAGAAAAACTGCTCGCGTCCTCTTGGCGCGCCATTGAAGAGTTCAAGATTGTCGACAGTTTTGCCCCCAACGATCCCTGGGTCCATGCCCAGCTGCGAACCATTTACGCCGACCTTGATTTGAGGCAAGAAGAGATTGCCATCTGCGAAAAACTCTTAAAACTCGTCCCGAAAGATCGCGATCTTCTTTTTCGTCTTGGCGTTCTCTACCTTAAAGAGGGTCTCTACGCAAAGGGATTGACTCTCTATGACAAGCTTCTCAAAGAGGAAGATCCCAGAGCTGAAGAGCTCATCTCCCATTATGGAAACTTCCTTGATGCGTGAGCCGGCGCTTTTTTAGCCGGCTACCCCACCAGCTGTCTCCAATTGATCGTTCCAACGACCAGTCCCAGGATGCAAAAAGCATTAGCAACCCAGTTCACCCTCTCTTTGTAGAGTCTTTGACCCCACAAGTTGCACAGTATGATGACGGAGACGGAAAAGACGGGAAAGATCATGGCCTGCTCTAAGGAATTTGAGATCTCCGTAGACCAGATCATAAAAAAGGTGCCGATCCCATTTGCAATGCCTCCCAGGACGCCGTAGAGAATCTCGGAATTGAGCGGCTTTCTCTTCTCTGTAGTAAAATAGACATATCCCTGAACAAGCGAAGCGGCCAAAAAGATCATCGGCATAAACCATTCCGAAGCAGCCTCTTTTTCAGTTAAAGAGAGAAAGAGGGCTCTTTTTCCGGGATGATTGAGAAACAGAGTGCGCCATTGCATGAAGGCAAGGAAAAGGGAGTGCAGGGAAAATGCAGCAAAGACATAGAAAGCCCAGACAATGCTCTTTTTCCCCTGAATGGCACCCGACGCCGCCCAAAAGAGTCCCGCGACAACCAAAAGGGAGCCGATCCCATTCCAGGGGGTGTAGGCAAAACCGAATCCTGCTCCAAAAAGGGTGACCATGAGAAGGATAGGCATGACAGAAGAGGCGTTGATGACGGCAAAGGTAAGTCCGGGAGGTCCCGATTCAAGAGCCTTTCCCATCATAGCCATAAAGGCTGCTAAAATCACTCCTCCGCAAAAACCGAAAAAAGCAAGAGGAAGATTAAACTCATAGTGTCCGCTGCGAATGGGATTGAGAAAAATCGCCACCAAAAAGGTTAAAAAGAGCTGTACCATTAAATAAGCTTTGGAACTCCCGCCTCCATCAATGCTGCGCCGAAAAAAGAGGTTTTGCACAGAGACAAAAAGAGCTGCAAGAACCATTAACTGAATACCCATAACAGAGCCTCCTTGGAATTTTAGTCCCCTGAAGTTACACTTTTTTTGACAACCTTAACCCAAAGGTGTATTAATGTTAAGATGCCCATTCGACAACTTTGGAGGTAACAATGGATCCACTTCTGTTTTACACAAGAAAAGCCCTTTCACTTTCTCTGTGCTGTCTTTCACTCCAACTTTTGCCATCGACAGGGCTTGCTGAGGAGACGATCAGCTCTCCTCATGAAGCGCTCTTGTTAAAGAGAATCGTGGAATACTGGAAGGATCAGGATTATCGCCTGGCAAAAAGGCAAATTATAGATTTTCTCAACCAGTATGCCAACAGCGCCTTTAAAGATCACTTAATGGCCATGCTCGGCGATCTCTACTTTAATGAAGAAAATTACAATGAATCCATTAAGACCTATTCACAAATTGAAAGGGAAGAATTTAAAGAAAAGACCTTTCTGAAACACCTCAAGGCCCTTTTTGAGCTCGAACAATTCGCCGCGGTGGAAAAGATGGCGCATCCACGGCTTTTAAACGAAAAGGATAAAGAGTCGGAAGACGCCCTTCAGATTGCTCTGCTCTACGCCGACGCCCTCTTTCGACAAGGGAAAATTCAGGAAGCCTTTCCCCATTTTGAACGCCTGCTTCAGACAACCTATCGAGACTATTGCCTCCTTCCGCTAGCGGAAGGACTTCGGGAGCAAAAGCAGTATCCACAAGCCGTCTCTTATTACCGGGACCTTTTGAAAAAGCGCGATGACAAAAGAGAAGAGATCCTCTTCCAGATCGGCACACTGCTCGCAGAATATGACAAGGAGGAGGCTGCAAAGACCTTTTTAGAAGTAACGCGGCTAAAAGGTGAAAAGGAAGGACTTGCCGCTTTTAATTATCTCGCTCTCCTCTATGATGCCAAAGAGTATCAAACCCTTGCCAATGAAGCGCCCTCTTTGATGACAAAGATTCCGGACAAGGAACTCCATCTCATCCGGTTTTATTTGGGAAGCAGCAACTGTTTTTTAAAAAATTACGAACAGGCTATTGCTGCGCTTGAACTCTTTGTTCAAAATGAAAAGGAGCCCTCTTCCCAGCTCAAAACTGCGCTCTTGTCGCTCATCCTCTGCGCTAGGGAAACTGCGGATCAATCCCTCTCGGAACGAGCCCTTTCTTTGCTAGCCTCTCATTTTGCCAAAGACCCGGCTTATCTCCAATCTTTTGTCATAAATGCCCAAACTCAAAAAGAACAGGGATCTTTCACCTTAAATGTTGAGGAATTTAAGAAGCTCCTTTCCTTTTTTGATCAATTTGAGGAGCGGGAAAAGCTTGTCTATGATGTAGCCCTGCTGCTTGTTGACGATCACAAATGGGAAGCCGCACGCGACATTCTCCTTATCTTTTTAGAAGAGTATCCCCAGAGTGAAAAGCGCGTCTTTGCCTACCGTCATCTGATCACCACAAGCATGGAAGCTCTTAAAAGCTCTCCCGAGAGCCTTGTCCACAAAGAATGCTTGGTTGCCGATCTTAAAAAGTTCTTTCAAGAAGAGAGCCTTTTGACAGAAGAAGAAGAGCAGGAGTTGCGCTTTTATTTAGCTAAAACTCTTTATGACCTCAACCGTCCAGGAGAAGCGCTTCAAGAGTTTGAGGCGTTTTTGCTGCGCTTTTCCGGCTCTCTGCGCGCAGCAGAAGCTCACCTGATGGGAGCTCTTTGCATCCAGGCCTCATCTCAGGATCTCGTGAAAGTCTCTTTTCATCTCGAGCAGGCTCTTCTTTGCAACCCCAATCAAGAAGATGCTACCCTCATTCATCTCCAACTCTATAATTCTTATCTTACCCTCTCTTCCCAAAACGAAGAAAAGCAAGATTCCTTCCTGGAGCAGGCTGCAGAGCATCTCTTTTCTGCCTTCATGAGGGCTAAAGAATCTGTAAAGTTTGACAACCAGATTTGGCTGGCAAATTACTATTATTCCAAAGTCAAAAAAGAACGCGAGAGCGTAAAGAACGCTTTCGATGAACACTTTCTTCCTCTCAAACGCTCCCTTGCCACCTATGAAAAAATCTTAGGCTTGGAAAATGGCATCGTCGCCTTTCCCAAAGAGAGAGACCTCCTCGTGATTGAAGGAGAAGCCTTGAAATATTCAGATCTTCTCTCTTTAAAAAAAGATCTTCCCATCAAAATTTCCCTTCTCGAAAGGCTCTCAGAACTCAGGAAGGAAAATCCCGATCTTAAGTGGAAATATCAAGAGACCTCTCTCTTTGAGCTCGCAAAAGCCTATGAAATTCAAGAAGACACAAAGAAAGCGCTGGAGCTTTACGAACTCCTTTTGACCAACCATTCTCCCTCCTATCTCTCAAGCGCCGCCCTGCTCCAAAAGACGCGCCTCCAGTTCGCCCTGCTCCCCTCGGAAAGCCTCCAAGAAAACTCTTCAGAAGTGGAGGAGATTTTAAACCAGCTGAAGGACCTCCAGATCAAAAAACAGCTCGCCTGTGAACCGATCCATCTCGAGGCTGCACTGGAATATGTAAAAGTGAGGGTAGCGCTCACCCCTGAAGAAAGCAGGCTCGACAAACATCTCTTCTACTTAAAACGCTTTAAAGAAGATTTTGCTTCTGCGGACGACTCTATCGGCCAGGAATACGCCACTGACCGAGAGAAATTTCCTGAACAAGAAAAGCTCTATCAAATCTACATGACTTTTGTCGATGCCGAGATTGCACGTTTGCAAGCAGAAGAGGCAAGAAGAGGCGGGGAAGAAGAGCGCGCATCTCAACTGCTTTCACAAGCTGAAACACAATTGGAGGCTCTTTTAAATGACTCTTCTTCTCTCACTCCTTTTCTTCGAGAAGGAATTGAACAGAGTAAAGCAGCTTTACACTAACCACAATGCCGGTTAAAAACTCGTCAGGCTCTCTTTTAGGGCTTTGCCTCTTGATCACTGTAGGGGTCCACCTCGCCCTTTTCACTTATGCTTTTCGCAATCCTCTCTTTCTTCAATCCTCTTTTTCCCGGGTCTGGATCAAAGGACTGGAGAGCGAGGACAAAGACGGCCTCTTCTCGACGCAAAAAAAGAGTCTCTTTTTGCAAGAAGCGCTGAGCAAAATCACCCCTCTTAATCAAACGGAGACCGAACGTCTACAAGATCAACTGCTGCCCCAAGAAGAAAGGGTCGGCCCTCTCTCTTTCTCATTTGAAACAGTTCCAAATACCCTCTCTACCAAAGATAAGTTCTCTTCTTTCTTCTTCCCCTCTTTCCCTAACAATGATCAAAGGCTCCTCACCTCCCAGCCCTCTGTTGATTTTCCGGAATCTCTTCACATTCTCCCCTTTTTAGAGTCTTGGATATCAGTTGTTCCGCTTGATGCTCTAAAAAGAGCATCTGCGCCTCTGACGTTGCGTTCTTACTCCACAACTCCTTCTCTTGAAAAGTTTGAAGTGAGCAAACGAGCCCTAGATCCGGCAATCCTCTCTTTAAATGCAAACAAGGATGACCGTCTTGCCGCTCTTAGCCTGCAAAAGAGAGAGGCCCAAGAACCTTCTCTTGACCTCTCTCTTTTGCCTCTTTCTTCTGAAGCGCTTCATTCTGACAATCCTCTCCTTGCCCAATCAGTCTTTAACAACAATATCTCACCTGTCGAATTTTACCTTCCGGATGGCCCAGCTCTCTTTTTTTCGGACTGGTCTGATTATTTTAAGCTCGACGTCTCTTTGCTGTTGCAAAACGAAAAAGGAGGGTATCCCTTTGTCTTGACTTTCACGCCAAAAGACGATCTCTCTCAGATTCAAATGAAGCAAAACTTCTACTTTCTGATCGACCGCTCCAATTCCATCGAAAAGCATCGTTTCACCGGCTACAAAAGAGCCGTCCTGCGCGCTCTCTCCTTGCTTGACAGCAATCAGAACTTCAATATCTGCATCTTCGATCGTAAAACAATCCTTCTCTCCAAAACGAATCTCCCCGCCAACAAAAAGAATTGCCAGCTCGCCAAGGAGTTCTTATCTTCTCAAGAATCGAAAAGCTGTTGTACAGCTGGAGAGCTGTGCGCTTCTCTTTCCAAGCTCCTGCCTGAAACTCCCGAAGATCTCCAGATGCACCTTGCCATTTTAATCTCAGACGGAACGACCTCTCTCACAACGCAAAAACAGAAAGAAGCTCTAAAGAATTTTTTAAAAAAGAACAATCAAAAAGTTGCGCTCTATGCCGCGACCTGTGGACGAGACAACAATCTGGCTCTCCTCAAAGCATTAACCCATCAGGCAGGAGGAGAATTACTCTATTCCCCCACTCACGCGGCCTTTGCCCGGAAATTTGCACAGTTTGTCCGCAACCTCTCTTCTCCCCTCGCAAAAAATCTTCTCGCTTCCGTGCACTCCTCAAATCTGGAGCAAGAAGTTCGCCTCCTTTTACCTTCATCCCATCTTTCCGCGCTTTTTAACAACCGCCCCTTTTCCCTTTTTGGCACGGTAAGCCAACCGACCTCTTTTACAGTCGTCCTTCAAGGAATCCATAAAAATGAGCCCATCGTCATCCAAAAAGAGGTCTACTTTGATCATCCTCAAAAGAAAAATCCTCAGCTTGAAAAAGCATGGAAGGAAGCTCAAGTCTGGACCCAGTTTAGCGTCTACCTTCACAGCAAAAAAAAGGAAGAGCTAAAAAAAGCCCAAGCTCTCCTCCGCGATGCTACGGTGTCCACGCCGAAACGGAGGCCTTATTAACCCGAGCCTCAAACAGGCGACAAAGATGCGCTGCGCGGCAAAGCCGGATCAATTCTCGCGAGAAATAACCTTCTTGAAGACGAAGGATTCGAAGCGAGAATCGCTAGGGAAAAGCCGCAACAAGCAGATTGTCGCCTGTTTTCAGACTCTTCAAGGACCGTAAGGATGCGTATTCTCGCAGGCACATTCAAAGGACGCCTGCTCAAGGCTCCCAAAAGCAAGGAGATCCGCCCTACAACCTCTCTTGTGCGCAAAGCGGTTTTCGACCTCTCCCAACCTTTTATTGAGCATGCCTCGTTCTTAGATCTTTTTGCAGGCAGCGGAGCCATGGGTATTGAAGCTCTCAGCCGCGGAGCGCGCACGGCGTTCTTCATTGACAAGGACTTCCATGCTCTGCGCGCTCTTGAAGAAAATCTCTTCTCCTTAAAGATTGATCAAGAGGCCGTCCATGTGCTGAAAGGAGAGGCTCTCGTTCAACTGAAGCGACTGGCAAAAAAAGAGCGGAAGTTTGACTTGATCTACGTCGATCCTCCCTACGATCTTGCCCCTCTTCTTCTTCCTGAAATTCTTAAGTTCCTTGACAGCTCCTCCCTCCTTGCAAGCGACGCTCTGCTTTTCGTAGAAGAGAGAGCTCCTCAGAAACTACACTTCCATTCATTGGGACTCAAACAGTTACATTTCAACGAATCCCGCCGCTATGGAATGACGCTCCTTCATATTTTTAGAAAAGTTGGCGCAACTCGTTGAAAAGAGATTTTTTGCAGGCAGCTTTGATCGGCGCACAGTCGAGATAAACTAGTGCTCTGTCAACATTGAAATTACGGATGCGCGGCGCCAAAGCGCCGAATTTCAACGATCGCACGTGCCATTTGTATTTCTAATACTAAGGCACTTGCGATCGTTGAAATTCGGCAGCTTTCGCGCTAGCGCATCCGCAATTTGAATGTTGACAGAGCACTAGTCAAGTTTTTTTCCTTTGCTGTACCGGGTCTCTGTGATGGATCCATCCTTTTCATAACGCCTTTTGATGCCGTCGAGTTCGTCATCGACAAAGGTTTGCAAAAGATAGGGTTTTCCCTCCTCGTCGTATTTATTAAATTTTCCGTGGCGTTTATTTTCTTTGTATTCGGAATCAAAGAGAAGTATTCCCTGTTCATTCCATTCCTGATAGTTGCCGTCGATCTTGTCCTGTTTAAATTGGATGAAAGAGGCAAGCTGACCATTTTCAAAATAGCTCTTTTCATCCCCCTCCTTAAAATCGGCGACAAAAGAGACCTCTCTTTGGGTGTTCCCGTTTTCAAAGAATCGGATAGCCGGCCCCTCTTTCTTCCCCTCTTTGTAAGATATCTTCATCATCATCGCCCCTTTGGGAAAGTAAAGCTCGGCAATCCCTTCCTTCTTTCCATTCCTGTAAGGGGTCTTTGCAATTATTGTTCCAGCCTCATTATTCTCCACGACATCTCCCTCGAGCTTGTCGGAAACGAAACGCGCTTCAAGAGCTCGTACTCTCCCAAAGTAGTCATTGGCGGGATAATAGATCTCATGGACGCCCTCTTTTTTGTTGTTTTTGTAGTGGGTGATGATCTCTTCTTTCCTTTGTCCTCTTTCAAAGTGGCGCCCATGAAGCTGTCCTTTTTCGTAAAAGGCCTCTTCTAAAAGAGCCCCCTCTTCATCCCATAGAGCCTTTCTTCCCTCAAGAGAACCTCCGTCATACGTAATGACCGTTTGAATCCTCCCATTGGGATAATAGGTCCTTTGCTCCCCATGAAGCTTTCCCTCTTCATTATAGTGGTAATGGTAGGAGAGAACCTCCGCTCCCTGTTCACCGATCTCTTGTTTCGAGAAATACTCTTTCTGTTCTCCAACGGGCTTTCCCAGTTTAAACGTCTTGATCTGATGGATACCACCGCCCTCATGCCAGGTTTCAAAGAGACCATCGACCTGATCATCTCTGTAATGGGCACGGGCCTTGGGGCTTCCGTCCAGATAGAACTCTTCGTCTATCCCCTCTCTCTTTCCCTTGTTAAAATGAATCCGCTCGCGGATTTTGTCATCTTTCCACCAAAGAGTCACCAACCCGTCGGGAAGACCGTCAACATAACTGCCCTGAAAGACGAGTTCCCCCTTCTCATTCCATTCGCAATGCTCCTTGCTCTTTTTTCCTTTGCTAAAACATCCGGACAAATGCAACACCCCGCTCTCAAACCATTCTTTTTTCTCTTCTTCGAGTTCTCCTTGCCGGTAGCATTCCTGACATTTTAGGCGACCGTCCGAAAACCACTCTTCCGCCTTGCCTTCCCTGCTCCCTTTTTGATAGGTCGCTTGTTTTGCAAGCTTGCCATTTTCATGCCAGCTCTCAAAAATACCCTCTTTCATCCCTGCATCGTAAAAAGCTCTCTCCTTCATCTGCCCTGAAGGATAGAACTCTCGCTGCTCGCCGCTTTTAACTCCCTTTTCGTAGCGGAACTCCTCCTTGGGCTGACCTTCTTCATACCAGCTTAGATACTCCCCTTCAAAGGAGCCCTCTTTTGAAAGTCTATATTGCGAGAGCTTTTTGCCATTTTCTCCAAAGGTCACAAGCGGCTCTGCAAAATTTCCATTTTCATCATAGAGCGCCCTTAAGGCCGGCGCTCCATTTTCATGATCTCTCCAATGCCGCCCCTTTGGCGCGCCCCGCTCATATTCACCCTCTCCTTTCACTTTTCCGGTAGTGGAAAAATGGATTTCCTTCCCCTCCTTTTGTCCGTCTACGTAGGAAACCTTGTAACTCTCCTTCCCGTTGGAGTGGTATTGGATGTGGATACCCACGGGCTTTCCCTGTTTGAAATCCTGAGCCTCCTGAATCCCTCTCTCTTCGTTGTAGAGAATGACTGCAGGATTTTTCCCGTCAGAATGTAAAAGCCCTTTATGGTAATGGCGGGAAGCTTTCAAAACACCATTCTCATACCACTCGCTCGAAGAGCCGTGTGGAACCCCCTCGAGATAGGTGACAAGCGAAGAGCGGCCTCCCTTGGAGAAGTACTGGATGAGATCGCCGTGCAGTTTGCCTTCTTTGTAACATCCCTCTTTGGATTTTGTCCCATCTTCAAAATAGGCGACAATCGGCCCGTCGAACTTTCCTTCTTTATAAGTGCACTTCAAGCGCTCTTTGCCATCGGGAAAATAGAGGGTGCATTGACCATCCAATAATCCTTGAGTAAAATAAGCAATTTTTTCCAGAGCCCCGTTGGGATAGTAGACAAGAGAGGCCCCGTGAGGAACATGCTCTTTATTCCACAGGGAAAAAGCCGGCGCCTCTTTGGAAATGCGGACTAGATCAACTTCCTCCTGGATCTGTCCCGTCGCGTAGAATGTGACCTGTTTCCATTCTTTTAGCTCGCCCCCTTCCAACTCTTCAACATAAACAACACGCATGGGCTGGCCTTCGGGATAGGTCTCCACAATGGTGGGCCGCCAGTGGGGCTCTTTAGCGCGCAGCAAAGGGCCTCTCTCTCCTGAAAAGAGTGAAAAAGTTAAAAAAAGAACTGCAGCTAAAGAGGTTAGATAACAACCCATAGAATTCCTTAATATTGTGAGCCGGATCAAGAATACGCTTTACTTCCCCTTTCTCACAACCACTCAGAAATAAAAACCGGACTTGCTACAACAAGCCACTAACAATCAATCTATTAGAGATTTAGTTAATCTTTACTAATAAATATAATTTTGATATAATAATTTACAATTATTAATAAACCATTTAAAAGTTTATGAATCCAACTCTCTTTTGTTCAAAAATCATCGGCGCTCCGACTCCGGAAACTCGTCTGATCAAGCTCTTCGGCGTGGACAAAACTCTAGAGGTCATCTGGATTAAGCAGGCAGATGCCAAACCGGATCTCGATTTTGCAATCCGCCCTTTTTTCAAGCCGCTTCAAATTGTCGTTGAGGGAACTCCCAGGTGGGTTCTTATCGATGCCGGTACAAAGGGTACATTTTCGGATGCGGCAGAGAGCTCCGCCGCTTGGAGAGACCGCTTTTTTAATGAAAAGGAGATTCTCCGAAGCGTGCAACTTACCTCCGCTCTATGGAACTTTAGAGAAGACCTTCCTCCTGAAAGAAAGGAGGCTATCTTAAGCCAGGCCAGAATCATCGCAGACAAAGAGCCCGAGATCCCCTATGCCCAATTTCTGATGCGGCATGACAAAGAGGGCGCAAAAGCTCAAGAGCTTCTAAAATTCACAAAAGAGGCCTGTAGCGCATGGAACTCTCTTGCCCTCCCTCTTGCAGAAGCTCTTTGGAAATCGCCACTTGATCTCTCTGACCGCTCTTTAGCTGCAGCAGCGCTCAGCATCGCAATGAACTTTCTGAGAAGAAATCCCGTGGAAGAAAAAGTCGCATTGGCTCGGCTGCTTCTCAATGCCAAAATGCCCCTCAATTCCGGCGTGACGACAGCCCTAGGGATTGTCTCCTATCTAAGCAACGTCAGATCCTTAGACGAAAAGGTCGCCTGGGCTAAGGCAATCGTAGAAAGCGGGATGAACCTAAAAGAATCCAAAGCCATCAAAAATGCGCTTTTGATTGTCTCCGGCTCCTTGAGCGGCAAAAGCTTAGAGGAAACGATGAAATGGGCGCAGGCGCTTTTAAAGTCGCGGCTTCCTCAGCACATCGTTCAATGCGCAGTCAACCTCGAGCCCTCTTGCTCCGTCGAAGAGGGAATCCGGCTTGCACACTTTTTGAACATCCGTGAACTTTCGACCGTCACTTGGGCCTATTCTCAAGCAAAAGCACTGCTCAACGGCAAGCAGACCTTTTTCGATCATCTCCTGCTCGTAGCCGACTCTTTCTACTCCCATTCAAAATTGCCGCTTGGCGTGATCATAAAAGCGGTAAAAAAAGCCATGGAGAGCTCTAACGAGCTCTCAAAAATAAAAGCTGATGTCGATCAGATTATCAAAGACGCTTGTCAAATGGCCCAGGCAAAAGCCCAACATATTCTGGGAGCAGGAAGCGAGCTCGAGCAACTCGGAACTCTCTTTATCCTCAAATATGGCCACAAGGCAACAGGAAAATTTCTCTCTCTCGTGCAGGAAGCTCGAGATGGCTTTCAGCCAGTCGAGAACCAGCTCTCGTTAAAAGAGCGGGTGGAGATCCTTCTCTACATCAAGATGCACAGAGGAGAGTGGGAACGGGAGCTGGAAAATGATCCCCCGGAGTCTTTTTTTCACATTTCCAGAACCACTTCCGAGCTGGTCAGATCCTTAAGCTATCAAAAGGGGGGGGAACGGATCATCATCCATTTTAATCAGCATCAGGAAAAGGGAGATAGGCTTGTTGGAAAGGGAGCGACCACTCGCGTCAAAGAAGGCTACGATCTTGTCAAGAAAGAAAAAGTCGCCCTCGGAACGATCCTCAATATCGGGAAAAAAAGCGCCAGAGCCGATCAACAGATCATGCAGCAACTCAAGGGAGAGCATGCCGCAGACTCTTTTGGATACATCAACTCCTGGAAGAGTAAGATTGTTAATGCCCAAGGAGATGTTTGGAATAAGGACGCTTGGGTCATGCCTCTTTATGAACAAACTCTCAAGTCCTATCTGAAAAAACAGAATCCGGCACATGCGGACTTGAAGGAGCTGGCTTGTCAATTTTTACAAGGCGTGAAAGAGTTTCACGAAAAGGGATGGATTCATCGCGATTTAAAACCGGAGAACACTTTTGTCCATAAGGGAGTCGTGAAGATCGGAGACTTTGGCATGGCCATCTGCAAACATCCCGGCCTTTCCTATTCCTTCTATGCGGGAACCGAGCTGTACATGGCGCCGGAAATCGCTTCGATTCCCTCTCAGCCCTCCCTGTTAACAGAAGAGAAGCAAGAGAGAATCTCTTTTGCCAATGACGTCTGGTCTGCCGGAATCACTCTTTGGCATCTGTTTGAGAGCACCGGCGAGCGTCTCTTTCAAGATGTCTCGTTTCAAGACTATAAAAAATCCGCCCCCTCCTTCTCAACACCGCTCTGGATGGGAGAAGTCCAAAAATCCTCTCCTTTCTCCCAAGAAGCCGCAGTCATTCAAGAGATGCTGCACCCCGATCCAAAAGAACGTCATTCTTCAGAAGAGGCTTTTAAAAGATTTTCCGCTCTCTCTTAAAAAACAAAGGGGAGGCGCATCGCAAACCTCCCCCAAACCCTACCCTTCCTTAAACGGAGGGGTTTATCTAAAAAATGCAAACCACCACAGGGCCAGGCCCCAAACGAGGGGAATTAAACCAATGGCGCGCATCACGGCATGATCTGTCATCGTATATTTGATGATCAACTGGGGAACGAAGAGAGAGAGCACTCCCCGGATCAATAACACCCAGCCAAGGAGTGTGACGAGAACGGCGGGATGCCACATCCAGACGTTGTACATGTTGACAATGATCAAACCAAGGAGCAGATTCAGCATGCCCATCAGATAAAAAGCTCCAGGTGTATTTTTGACCGAGGTCATGACTTTAACCAGGTTCTCACTGTAGAGAAGCATCCACAGTCCCCAGATGGTCAAAAAGGGGCCGAAAATTCCGGCCAACCAGATTGCCTTATCCATATCTTACCTCCAATTGGGTGATCGTGAACCCCCGAAAAAAAGGGGTTCATCATTTAAAATTCTACAAACCCCACATTAAGGATTAAAGAAATAGATTGTCAAGGATTAACGGCGCTGCCTGCGCTCATACTTACCCATCAAGGCTGCCTCTGACAAGATGTGTCCTTGCATGGCCTGTTCCACCTCTGCCTTCTTGGCTCCTTCTTTCAAATCAAGAAGAACGTCCAGGGCATAGACCTTAAAGAAATAGCGGTGCTCCCGATCGGGCGGGCAGGGGCCGCTGTAGAAAAGATCGCCTCCGGTTCCTTTCCCTGCCACTCCCCGCGGTTGCTCTCCTTCGGCAATGGAAGCGGTAGACGGGGAAATATTAAAAACAATCCAATGGTCCCACATTCCATCCGCGCGAATCGACCGGGGAACGTCCGGATCATCCATGATCAAAACGAGGCTTTTGGATCCGGAAGGGATCTGCCGGATCTCAAGAGGAGGGCTTATCCCCTTCCCATCGCAGGTATAGTTGAAGGGAATCTTGCCTTCATGCTTAAAAGCCGAACTGACAAGTCTCATAGCTTTCCCTTTTTTTTTGGATCTTTCGCTGCACTCAGAGCGGAACTTCTGAGATCAACCTCAATCAGTTTTTTTCTCCCTTCTAAAGAGAGCGCTCCCTGAGGAGCGGAGCATTCCGAAAATGTAAGGGTAAAAGAGAGAGGTGTTTTCTCCGGCCCCGTAAAAGAGATCTTCTCGACACTTTCAAAGGTTTTTTTTTGTTTTTTTGTAAACTGTGCGATTCCCTCATCGGTAGAGGTTGTATAGGACCACTTCCCTTCCGCAGGATCACGATTAAAAGCGACCTCAAAATCGGTGTGATAGCTGAGCGCCAGAGATTGCGCCAGCCTCAAGTCAATAAGAAGAGTCTTTACTTCCTCTTGAAAACGGTGCACCAGGTAAAAATCACGGATCTGCCAACTTAAACAGGTTGACAACACCCCGAGAACAGAAAGAGAGCAACAGAGCTCTAAGAGAGAAAAAGACCGTTTTCTTCCTTTCATCTAGTTTTGTACAGTTCCTTGAGCGGCCGAGCCGGCCGGCTTGTCGCTTTTTTTCTTATCTACGAATGCTGTCAAACTTTTCGATGTCACCTTCAAATCAAAATCCTCTGTCGTGCCGGTGATCTCATAGTCGTATGGGTTTCCCCACCCGTCTTTCATCAGCTGCTCAACGTTTGAAACCATCTTGGAATCGATCAACGCCTTTTTGATGGTTTCTGGAGATGCGGTGGCAGCCTTCAATTTATCATACTCCGTCTCCTGCATGAGCAGGATATCGCGGAGCTGCTTGGATCCTTCTCGCGATTTAAAGACCTTCCCCTCATCTAAACTGCCCTTCATGTTGAAGCCCAGGACAGAACCGATGATCCCAATGAGCAAGACGACAATCATGACCTCTAAAAGAGTAATCGTACTCTTTCTTTTGTTTGTCATCCGACTCCTTATTTTGCAAGTGAGTTTCATTATGTTCCCGTCTTGTTATTTTAGGTAGATAAAAATGAACTGACATCTGTCAGGGGCAGCAGGATGGAGAGAAGGACCACTCCTACGACCACGCCCAGAAAGAGAAGCAGCGCGGGCTGAAGCAGGGCCGTTAATTGAGACAAGCTCTTATCAAGCTCCTCCTCATAAATCAAAGCCACGCTTTTTAGCATCTCTTTCAGACGCCCCGTCTCTTCTGCAAGGGCGACCATTCGAGGAACGAGAGAGGGAATCCAGGACGCTTTTGCCAGCTGAACGCTCAGAACCTCCCCCTCTTGAACTTTTGCAGAAGCTTCATCGATCAGAGTTTGAAAAGGGGGCCAGGACGCCACGCCTTTGGAAAGCTTAAGCATCTGCAAGAGGGGAACGCCGCCTTCTAAAAGAAGCGACGCCGCGCGTGAAAAGCGAACAAGGGTAAATTGAATTCCCAGGGTGCGCAGTAAAGGAAGCCGAAAGAAAAGGGAAGAGAGGGAGAGGTCTCTTTTTTTTATAAAGAACAAGAGAGTCCCGCTTGACGTAAGAAGGGTCAGCAAAAAGAGGAAGCCGTACGCCCTTGTCAAGCGGCTGAGGGCAAGGACGCTCTCTGTGAAGGGATGGAGACGTCTTCCCTCAAAAAGCTCTGAGAGAGAGGGGATGACAAAGAGTAAAAGACTTAAAACTAAAAAGAGGCAAAAGACGGCCAAAAGCAGGGGATATGTCAAAGCGCCGATGAGCTGTTTTTTGATTTTTTGCTGATTTGAGAGAAGTTCCATGAGCTGTCCGAAGACGGCGGCAAGCGCGCCTGTACGCTCTGCCGCTGTCACCATGGAACAATAGATGCCATCAAAGCTCTTTCGATAGCGCGACAAGATCTCCGAGAGGCTCTTTCCCGATCTCAAAGAGTCGCAGGCATCGAGAAAAAAGGAGTGAGAGCGATTTTTACGGTACTTTTCTTCAATGGTAAGCAGACTTTCGTAGAGGGGAAGGCCTGCCCGAAGAAGTTGATAGAGCTCGCGCGTAAAAGAGAGCCGAAGCGCGGAGGGCAGGACGATCTCTCGACGCTTCTCTTTTTGCAAATGGAGCGCAACGAGCAAAAGCCCCTCTCTTTGAAGTTTTTCTTTGGCAAAAGAGAGCGCGTCGGCATCGATCACCCCCTTCCTCTTCTTTCCTTCAGGAGTAAGGACTCGGTATTCAAACAGCGGCATCCGCGTCTCCTCCTCGCGTCACGCGAAGCACCTCTGCTAGAGTTGTCGTCCCTTGAGCCGCTAAATCTTCTCCGGCGATGCGCAAAGGCACCAGCCCCTTTTGCTTTGCGATCTCTTTGAGATGCATCGAGTCGGGGCTTGCAAGAAGGGCCCGCTGCACTTCATGCGACATGGGCATGAGCTCATAAATCCCCAGCCTGCCTTTATATCCTGTTTCAAAACAGAGAGAGCATCCCTTTCCATAAAAGCGCGCGCTTTGAGGGGCGCCCTCTGTCTCGTCTCGAAAGCTTAAGGTCTTGCAGTGCGGGCAGATTTTGCGTACCAGTCTTTGCGCCAAAACGCCGATCACCGTCGAAGCAAGGAGATAGGGCTCGATCCCCATGTCCACCAGACGCGTCAGAGCAGAAGGTGCGTCATTCGTATGAAGGGTGCTGAGAACAAGATGTCCCGTCAAAGCGCTTTGGATGGCAATGCCTGCGGTCTCTTTGTCCCGAATCTCTCCGATCATGATCACATCGGGATCCTGTCTTAAGATATGGCGGAGCCCTTTGGCAAACGTGAGATCGATTTTTGGATTCACTCCCATTTGCGCAATCCCTCGCAATTTATACTCAATGGGCTCTTCAATGGTCATGATGTTCACTTCTTCGGATTGCATCTCCACAAGAGCGCTGTAAAGGGTTGTCGTCTTTCCGCTTCCGGTTGGGCCCGTGACTAAGATGATTCCCTCGGAAAAGGAGATAAGCCGTCTAAATTTCTCTAAAAGAGCGGCTTCCATTCCGATCTTTTCAAGCCCCAAAAGGAGGTTGCTTCGATCCAAAATCCGCAAGACAATCCTCTCTCCATGGGACGTGGGAACCGTACTGACTCGAAAATCTATCTCCCTTCCTCCCAGCTGTAATTTGATCCGCCCGTCCTGCGGAAGCCTCTGTTCGGCAATATCGAGCTGCGCCAGCACCTTGATGCGGGTCAGGAGCTGAGCCTGATATTCTCTGGGAGGAGCGTGTCGCATCTTCAAAACGCCGTCAATACGGTAGCGCACGGTAAGGCCCCCCTCTTCCTGGGGTTCAAAGTGAATGTCGGAAGCTCCCTGGCCGATTGCCTCCTTCAAGATGGCGTTGAGAATTTGAATGACAGGAGAGCCTTCGCTTCTGTCCAAAAGATCATACCCTTCCCCTTCCTCTTGTTGTTGTGGAGTCTCAAGAGACAAAGAAGCGATGAGCTGGGAAGCAGCATCCTCTTTTTGGTGATAACAGCGCTCGATGGCGGCCTCAATCGCTTCCGCTGAAGCAAGAACTTCGACAAGGGGCGTCCGGAGCAGGCACCGCACCTCTTCCAGTGTTTCCAGATCATAGGGATCTGAAAGAGCCAGGAGCAGCCGCCCCCCCTCTTCGCCAAGAGGGAGCACCCCTCTTTTTTTCACAAAGGCATAGGGAAGCCTTTGCGTTTGACTCTCCACAAAGGGGTAGAGGGAAAGGTCTTGCGCTGCATGTGCCATTCTAGTCTAAAGGCCAAAAATCATTTGATAGCTCTTTCGAAAAAACTTTTTTTTCTCTCTTTCCCGCGCGTCAACAAGACGTGCAAGCATCTCGGGAATCTCTCCGGGCCGTTTCTTAAGCTCCTCTTTTTTGATCCGCTCGAGCTGTTCTTTGGGGTCTAAGATGATCCTGGGCGTGATAAAGAAAAACATCTCCGTATTTCTGTCGATCAGCTTGGTCGACCCAAAAAATTTTCCGAAGAAGGGGATCTCTCCAATCAAGGGGATGCGGTCTTCGCTATCCTGCAAATTTTTCTTGCGCAGGCCGCCGATAATCACCGTCTCTCCATCGGAGACGCGCACCTCGTTTTCAATATGGCGGCGGTTGACCTCAGGACGGTCATTGGGATTGGCTTTGGGAGTATCAAATGTAATGTTTGTCTGTAAGGTGATGCTGCCTTTTCCTTCTTCGAAGTCCTTCATGGTATCCGAGAGATGAACTGTCGGAGTGACGACAATGATGATCCCGTATTGAGCCCGTGTGAAGGATTTTTCAAAGGCGATCCCCTTGTTGGTATCAATGGGAGCAGCCCCGTTGTTGATCGAGATCTCATCTTGGATGGCAATCGTAGCGGGGGTTTGATTCACGGTGACAACCGAGGGCGCCGCATTAAGTTGAATATCTTCTTGCGACATCAAAAAGTTAAACGCCAGGTCCACTTTGGGAAAGTGGGGAGTGCGCGCATGATAAAAGAGGTACTGAAAGACCCCTCTCCCGGATGAGACATTCTCTCCCTCAAAGTTCACGCCGTTGCGCGATGTTCCCAGCTTTAATAAATTCATCCCCATGCTGCTTTGCGAGTTGAGCTGCTTTTCAAAGAGGAGCACTTCGATCTGCACCATCCGTTTGGGGATGTCAAGCCGCCTCAAGAGCTCTTTGATCTTTTCCAAAACGTCGCGGCGCACCACCATCAGAATGGTTCCCGATTTGGGATCGGGGATGAAGTGGTCGGAGACGTTGCGGTCCATCTCTACCTGAGAGAGGGTCGGCGGATTGAAGGGAGGGGGAGAGACCACAAGAGGAGGAGTTGTCTGGTAGCCGTCGGGCGGCCTGGGCTGCCCGCCTTTGTAGGCATAGGAGATGTCGACGTTGTCCCGTTTGTCTGGCGGGACTGCCATAAAGAGCGATTCGTACACCTTTTCCAACACTGCGGAAAGTTCTACAGGATCGCTATGACGGCAGGTGTACAAAAAGAGAGTCATCTCGGAAGGATCCTGGAGCTGCTCCTCCGTTTCGCGGACGATCTCTTCAGCACGGTCTACAGCTTCCTCTGAGCCGATGAGAACAAGCCCCCCTCCCTGATTGAGCGCAAAGAGAGAGAGGCCTTCATTTTCCACCTTCACAAAGGGGGAGCGCCCCTTTTCAAGCGCTTCGCCAAAGAAAGTCGTTAAAATTTTCTCCATCTCTTTGACATTCATTTTGGTGACGGGAATGATGCGCGCTATTCTGCCTCTCTTCCCTCCCCAGACGGCGTTATAGATCGCAAGCAGCTTTTCCACCTCTTCTTTTAAGGTGACAAGGGCAATCTTGGAACCGATTTGATAGACAAAGGTCTGTTTTGTATCCGAAAAACGCTCAAAAAACTGAAAGAGGGTCTTGACCTGTTCGACTGGAGGCGAGAGGAGATAAAAAAGACGGGAGCGAGCGGGAATAACGGCGAGGTCTTCCTCCTTGGCGGCAATGTGCGTGACAACAGAAGGATCCTGTTTCAGGATGTAGAGCTGGCGCGCGTAACTATTGAGCTTTTTAACGCCGATGCCGTTATGGGCAAGGATGATCTCTAAAACCTCGCCCCAGGATTCGCGCGGCACCGGAATGTTCGAGTGAAGATTCAGCTTGAACGACGCCATCTCGGGAGGAACGACATAGACAAAATCCATTGCCCCGTACTCCATCACGAGTTGAGAGAGCGTCGTCTCCTCCTGATCCCAGAGGGCATATCCCTCTTCTCCGCTTTTCGCCTCTTCAACCACGCTGCGGCGCCACTCGTCTTCCAGCTCCTCCCTCTCTTTTCGCTTTTTTTGAATCTCCGCAAGAAGCTGCTGATACGCCTCTTCCTGAGCTCCCTCTCTTTGAAGCTGATGAGACTTTTCGTAGAGACGGGCAAGCTCATCGCGAAGCGCTTTCAACCCTCCGTTGACCTCTCTTAAAAGCTCCTCTCCCCGAGCGGCTTCTTTTTGGGCGATGCTCTCTTTTTTCTCCGCAATCGTCTGCGCACAAAGAGAACCGCAAAATAAGAAGACAACAGAACCCGAAAAGAGAAAAACCGAATGTTTGCGAGCCAGTTGTAAAATTCCCAATTTTTGAACCACGCTGTGGCTATACCTTATGCAATTCTCAAGTTTTTTACACGTAAAAAATTAACTAGAAATGAACAAGAAACATTCTTATTGTGAAATACAGGATGGATCTTACCATTATTACAGTGACCTATCAATCGATCGCATACATCGATCTGTGCATTTCATCCGTCATTACGAACACTTTAAAGTGCTCTTATGAGCACATCATTGTGGATAACGGCTCTACGGATGGAACTTGCGAACTCATTGAAAAGGGCTATCTGCATTTCGTGAAACTGATCAAAAACTTTGAGAATAGAGGCTTTGCTGCTGCAAACAACAGGGCCTTAAAAGAGGCAAAGGGGCGGTTTCTCCTCTTTTTAAATCCCGACACGCAGCTGCAAGAGGGGTATCTGGATCAATTAATAGACCGGATGGATAGTCGTCCGGAGATCGGCCTGATGAGCTGCAAGCTCATTAGCTTCCATGGTGTTCCAGATCCTGCCTTAAGGCCCCACCGTTTCCCGCATCTTTTTCCCTATCTGCTTGTCTTTTTGGGTCTAAGACCCTTTTTTTGCACCAACCATCCCAAATTTCGCTATGATGCTTTTCGGGACGACCTCGAACAGGAAGTGGCTGTTGTACGCGGCAGCTTCATGCTGACAAGAAAAGAGATGATGGACAAGCTCGGTTTTGCATTTGATCCCAACTATTTCATTCTGTTTGAAGATGTCGATCTCTGCCGGGAAGTGAAAAGACTGGGCTACAAAATTGTCTATTCTCCGGAGGTGGTCTGCATCGATTTCTGGTGTCGCAGTTTTCTGCACCAATCCAAACCGTGGAAATACCTAAAGATGGCCAAGAGCTTTAAAACCTATGTGCGCAAGTGGCACTCTTCTTTTCATCTGCTCTGGATAACTTTCGTGATTCCTTTTGGCTTTATCGTAAGAATGCCCAAATGGAGAATACAGACATCCCTAAGAGAGCTGAAAAAATGGATTTAAGCATCATCACCGTCACCCATCAGTCTATCCGAACAATCGATCTGTGCATCACCTCAGTGATTGCAAGCACTTTGAACTGCACCTATGAGCACATCATTATCGACAACGGATCGACAGACGGCACTCCTGAGTTTCTTGAAAAAGCTTACCTTAACTCCATTCGTTTGATCAAAAATTCCCAAAACCTGGGCTTTTCCGCAGCGAATAACCAGGCTGTCAAAGAGGCCAAGGGGCGCTACCTTCTTTTTTTAAATCCCGACATGAACATTCAAAAAGGCTATCTCGATAACCTGATCGAAGTGATGGATCAAAGACCGGATGTTGGACTGCTCGGATGCAAGCTGGTTACACCATGGCTTGCGCCGCAGCCGTGGCTCTTTCCCGTAAAACTTCCTTCACTTTTCTCTTATCTTGTTGTCTCTTTAAGGCTTAGGCCCTTTTATCCCATGCATCCAAGCAAGTGGTACTTCTGCTTTTCGGACACTTCCGAGCAGGAGGTTGAGGCGATTCGAGGATCTTTCATGTGCATGCGAAGAGAAGTCATGGAAACCCTAGGTTTTGCTTTTGACCCTCGCTATTTTCTCTTGTACGAAGATGTCGATCTCTGCAAAGAGGTGCAAAGACTCGGGTACAAAATTCTGTACCATCCGCACGTAACCTGCATTGACTATTGCAGTTGGAGTATGCGCCAGTACTCTCCCCCATGGAGCTATCTGAGGATGCTCAAAGGGATAAAAATCTATGTGAGCAAATGGTATTCCCCCCTTCATCTCCTCTGGCTCTCTCCAATGTTTGCCTTGGGTTTTGTTTTAAGAATTCCCCGGTGGGGAATTAAAAATTCTCTGAAGGCTCTTTGCTGGAAAAGACCTTACCTGACGTGATGGTTTCTCTTGCTTTTGGGCACGCGCCGCTCGGCGACGGGAATGCTAACTTTTTGCATCTGGGTGCGCATCTCATCAAAATAATGCCCTTGGAGAATGCTCTTTCCTTGCTCCTTTTCCAGTTTGTCAAAGATGAAAAGCTCTCCTCGAAGGCGATGGGCAAGATAGTCCTCCAGTTCGCTCTTTCGCCTTAGAGGACGGAAGAGATGGGCCGTGCGAAGCACCCAGTCGCCCTCTTTTAGGATGAGCCTTCTTTTGCCGAAAAGACAGGAGACCTCCGTTTCGCTTCTCATTCGTATGGCTGTCGGAAGAGCCTCGAGATTTAAAGGCTGCCTGGGAGGCGGCTGAAGGACGAGCTTTATTGTTTCAGAATAAAATCCCACATCATCCCAGAGAGTCAGTTCGAGCCCTTTCGGAGAAAGGGCAGTGACTTGGGCAAGGGGTTTCTTTTCTACAACCGCATCAGGGCCCGCCTCTTTCCACCCCTTCTCCTCAAAGAGGAGGCAATCTCCTACTGTCACAAAACAGATGGTTGAGTCGGGATGGCTCCCTATTTCTAGCTTTTGGCGCGTCTTCTGATCGCCGTATGCCTCTCCTCCATACTGGCGCAGCAAGACATCCTCACCCCACCACTTCGACTCTTTTAGGGCGCTAAAGCAGGGGGAGCTCTGCAAGGAACTCTCGAGCCGTCCGATCACAATCTCTTTTGTCTCTTCTAAGGGCTTTTTCTCCTCTTTTGCCAAAAAGAGGTTGACCTCTAAGCGCGCCTCATTTTCGGAATATGAGAGGGGCGTTACCGCGAGCGCCGTCCGTTCATTAGAAAAACCTTCCAAGGCATACCGGCCATCGCCGCGTTCCTCCACCTTCAAAAAAAAAGGACTTCCTAAAGAACTCCGAAATTCTTCGCCGGTGCTCTTGAGCCTGACAAGCAGCTTGCTCTTCTCCTCGCTTGCCGGGCGCGTATTGACGCCAAGAAGCTCTAATTCACTAAGAATTAAGGGAATGAATAATGAAGATCCCCCTTTTAGAGAAAAGGCCCCAGTGAGGGCTGCGTCATAAGAGACTCCCTTTTGGTCCTGGCCTCCTAATGCTGAGGGACTTTCAAGAAAGCCCTGCGTCCCGGAAGAAGAGGGGAAGATGAGAAGAGCTCCCAAAAAGACGCCTCCCATAAACCCCAGAAAAAAAAGAATATTCATCGCGAAACGCCAAAAACGCTCGCTCCTAAAAAAGGAAAAAGTTTCTACAAGCAAAGGTCACCCTCTGAATCCCGGGAAAGCACCCCATTGTATCACCCCCGATAAAAATTGCAACCCCGACTTTGTACAATTTGCGACAGCCGCCTCCTCGCGAATGGTACAAAGCTGATCGAGCTCTTTCCTTCTTCTTGCATAAAAAGGCAAATCAAGTTTTTAATAATGATATAGCAACAGATGGGGGTTAGAGGAGATCGTATGGAAGAAGAGAAAAAGAAAACAGAAGGGGTTTCCGTGAAAGAGATCGAAGCTTATGCAAAAAAACACCGTTTGGAAGTGATGTTTTTAATCGCTTTCGTTTTAGCTACTTTTTTTAGTTTCGTCTTTTTTGGCACAGGCTGGGGAGTGATCCTGACCGCAATTGGCGGTATTGTCGGACTATTATTGCGTCCCTATGTGGAAGCCGTGTTCAATAAAAGCTTTACTTTCCTCCGCAAGCAGGAGATCGGGATACAACTCATCCTAGGGATCGTTTTTTGGATATTAGCCGTCTTTTTACCATTTTTGATTTTTTTGATCCTGGGACTCTTCGGCGGAATGAAGCTTAAAGAAAGCGGCGCTTTATCCTAAATCGCTCGAAGAAGGCGCTATACACAAGTTGATTCAAGAATCGGTTTTGGGCCAGCGCGAAAGCTCCCGCGGTTGGCCTATCGTAACTGGGTCAATATTAAACTAATATGGACCCAGTTACGATAGACCAACCCCGGGGCTTTGGCGCGGCCCAAAACCGATTCTTGAATCAACTTGTGTATATCCAAAAAGTCACAAAACCGAAGCAAGGGCTGCCTTGCGATGTTTGACGTAATCAAACAGAGAGAGGCGGTTTATCTGAAAGAGCTCTTGGAGCAGCAGGCGTTCTTTTTCACCAAGCGCTTCTAAAGCATTCAAGGCTTCCTGTTCGCCCTTTGGGGTTCCTGCCTGCTTTTCCAACAGGGCAATTCTCCAAAGGTTAAAAGCACTGAGCACTTCCTGTTTAGGGTTCGCAGTCTGTAGCAACTCGGCCTGAAGAGCCTTTGCCTCTGCCAAAGCCAGGAGGAGCTCTCCTTCAGAAATGAGAAGAGACGTGCTGGAAAATTGCCGATGCAGGGGAAGCTCTCTCTTTTCCAGAGAGGAATGCAGGAATTTCCTGGCATCCTGCGCTCTCTTTAGATCCATGAAATGCTCCACAATGAGCGCATCAAAAGTCTCATGGAAAGAGGGCTGCTTTTTCAACATAGCTGTAAGTTTATCAAACCCCTTTTCATCTCCTTTCTTCCATTTTTCCAAGAGGAGATGGGCCCTATGATACTTCTTTTCAACGCACGATTTTTTCTTTTGCATCAACTGATAGCTTAGGACAACCGTTGCAAGCGCCACGCATAGAACAGAAAAAGCTCTCTTGAAAGAGCGTTTGATCTCCTTAAACATGCTCATTTCCCCTTTAACTCGACATGGTATAGTTTTGCATAGACTTCCTCCAGATTATCCAGCATCTGCTTGCGCATGAACCTCTCTTCAACCAGCTTTCGCCCTTTTCGTCCCATTTCTTCGCGAAGAAGAGAATTATTTTTGAGCAAAAGAACGGCCTTGGCAAACTCTTTTGGCGCCCGGGGAGGAATGATCATTCCCGTCTGTTGATCTTTGCATACTTCCGGCAATCCGCCGATGGGAGTGGTAATAAGGGGCCGCTTCAAGTAGGCGGCTTGCAGAGCGGCTTGGGAGATCCCTTCATTGGCGGTACTCAGCAATGCAAAGAGATCCATAGCCGCAAGGGCTGCGTAGGGAGCGTCGAGATGGCCGGTAAAAATAACAGCGGAACCTAGACCCATTTCCTCTGCAACTCTTTGATATTCTCGGAGATAACCACCTCCCACAATGATCCACTTGAGATGCTTTTCCTCTCTCAGCGAGTGGGCTGCTTTCAAAAAATCAAAAATCCCTTTCCAGGAGCGCACAAAACAGGCCGTTCCTACAAGAAAATCCTCATCCATTACTCCCAAGGAGGCGCGAAAACGCAAGACCTCTTCTTCGTTGGCTTTCACGAGCAAAGGGTCAATTCCCGTGGGAATACAGACGCAATGCTCCGGCTTTCTTTTCGCCTGCTTACAGATCATGGGAATAACGCATGAGGAGGTGGTCACTACATAATCCGCAAGAAGCCGATACAAGAGAAGGCTGTTGAGTCCTTTTCGAATGCTCGTCGAAAGATGCCGCGTCCGAATGATCTTCTTTCGCATCAAAAGCGCGGCGCATCCTCCCATCCAGGCGTCGCACGAAGAATGGGTATTGACAAGCTGGATCTCATGACGGCGCATCAGTTGAAGCAGCAAAAGAAGCGTCTTGAATAAGGCTCTTTTTTTAAAACTCACTTCATAGACAATAAAGCCCTTTTTCCTTGCCTGAAGAGCAAGACCTCCTCCTTGTGAGACAGCAAAGACTATCTCATGGCCGCGCATGCGCATCCCTTCCGCCTCCGTCAAAATGCGGATCTCCTGACCACCCCAGCCTGAAGAGCTTTCCGTATGCAAAATACGCATGCGCTCTATGATCTCGACTTTGCCTCTTTTTGAATAGCAGATTCTAAAGGTCGGCTTTGTACATTTTTTGATAGCCGGATTTCGAGGAGGCGGCTCCCTGGTTGTAATGAATTTTGAAGGAAGGGTTAAATCAACCCTTCCTGAGAAATTCATTACAACCAGGGAGCTGCTCTCCCGAAAGGCGGCCTCAAAAAATGTACAAAGCCGACTAAAGAGCAGAAAGGCTTGATGGCGTCAAGGGCTTGTAGAATTTTGCGATGGCCCGATGAAAAAGGGAGGAAGGGAAGCGCCGCATACTCCTTCCATTCGTGCTCTTTGCTCTCTTTTGGCTGCCGTGCAAGGAATAGAGAAGGAAAGAGAAGAACGCGATAACGCGTAAAGGTCTGCTTGACGGGAGAGAGCGTGTGAGTCAAGACCGCTTGAACCCCCAACTTGTCAAAATGGCCCTTGAGATCCCCTTCCTCAAAATAGGGAAATTCATAGAGACCCGCCATCACCTGTTTCGGCCAGTTTCGCCGCAAGAGAACTCTCTTTCCGCAAAAAATGACCGTCACCCGGCGCTCTTTAAAAAGATAGTTTGTCTTCTGTTTTTTTTTAGGAAGGGAGGCGGCAAGCCCGCTAGCATATCCCCTGCATCCCTGTTTCAGAGGACAGCAAAAGCAAAGAGGGATTCTTTGGCAAACCAAAGCCCCCAGCTCGATGAACGCCTCAAGAGTTAGCGAGGGCATAGAAAGCGGTAAAAGCTGAAGAAGCAGTTCCTCGAGTCTTTTTTTTGTGCGGATGCGGTCGACGGGGTCATCGATCAAAAAGAGCCGGGAGAGAACCCGCGCGACATTCCCATCGACAGCCGCAGCCCTTTCCTGAAAGGCAAACGCACGAATGCTATTTAGAGTATAAGGGCCCACCCCTTTAATTTTGAGAAGCACCTCTCTGTCCGCTCTCTTTCCTAGAAGGAATTTCGCCCCTGCATGGAGATGGCGGGCGCGGGCATAGTATCCAAGACCTTCCCAAGCCTTGATCACTTCCTCTTCTGCAGCGGAAGCTAATGCCTCGATACTGGGAAATTTTTTCATCCACCGCTCAAAATAGGGAACAACGACAGCTGCTTGCGTCTGCTGCAGCATCACCTCAGAGACCCATACCCGATAAAACGAGCGTTCTTTCCGCCAAGGAAGATCTCTCTTTTCCTTTTCAAACCAGTAATTTAGGGCTTCGATATCGATCATAAAGAGGCATTGAATCCCATCTCTTCGTTTTTATCAACCACGACTGGCATGCCCTTTGCTTCCTCTTGTGTCCCATCAACTGCCGCTAGGGAGAAGTGATGAAATGGAGTTTAGCACATGACGAGCTGCGTGTAGCCATGCAAAAGGAACTTGCAATTTTACGCGAGCTTCTCTCCAATTTGTTTCAGGAAGAGTTCTTTTTGAATCAAGGGGCCGCACAAGGGATCCGCCAAATCCTCCAAGACCGCTCAGAGTTGCGCAAAGCATTGGAAACGACACGCAAAGAGCGGCTCCTTGTCACCACGGGACTCAAAAAGAGCTTAAAGGTACAGAGCAAAGGAAAAAAGCTCGAGCTGTGCTTCCTTCTTCCAGATGAGGATGAAAACAGTTCGGAAATCCTCTCCTTAAGAGAGCAGAAACGCACTCTTTTATATAAACTGCACGACCAGAAAATGCGCAACTCCTATCTCTCTCGAGAAGGCAAAATCCTCCCAAAAACCCAAAGCGCCCAAAGGAAAAAAAAGAGTGCCGTTGCGACATATCCTAATGAGCCTTAATATGCCGTCATGTCAGAAAAAAAGATGGCCGCTCTTGTGTATGGCCGGATGGCACATCATCTCGACCACATTGCGCCTCTATGCGAACTTCTCTCCATCCCTCTCATAGTCACAGAGATAGACCTTCTTGAGAGCGCCAAGAAATATTATCCTTTTATTGAAACGGTTTATTGGGGCTACCCGGAGCTTGGAGATCAGGTGCTTTCTCGTTTCGATCTCCTTTTTTGTTCTCTCACGCGCTCCTTTGTCGATTCCATCTTTTCCTTTGCGCAGCATGTGCATCAAAAGAGAGTGGCAACCGTCTGGTGCCCTCATGGAAATTCCGACAAAGGACAGCGCACTTATTTTATGGAAGGGCTAAACGAAGAGAGGGCCGCACTGGTCTATGGACAAAAGATCATCGACTTCCTCATTCAAAAAGGAGTCTATTCCCAACTTCAAGCCGCTCTTCCCATCGGAAACTTCCGACACGCTCACTACCTCAAGCATAAAGAACACTATACTGCTCTTCTTCAAGAAGAGGTGGTCAAAAAACTCCCTGTTCTTCCTCAAACTCTGCTGTATGCTCCCACTTGGGAGGATGAAGAAAAGAACAGCTCCTTTTTTGACGCAGCGCCCCATCTGATCCAGCAGCTGCCAAAGGACGCCAATCTCATCATCAAAATCCACCCCAATATCTTAATCCAGCATGAAGTGGACCTCGATGTGTTCCTCGAAAAGTGGGAAAAGAAACCAAACCTCCTGATTGTAAAAGACTTTACTCCTATCTATCCCTTGCTTGATTTTGTCGATCTCTACATCGGCGACATGTCCTCTGTCGGCTACGATTTCCTGACGCTAAACAAGCCGATGTTCTTTTTCAATCCTCATGGAAAAGAGGAAGCATCCGGCCCGGCCCTCTACCTTCATCGGTGCGGACTCTCTCTCTCATCCTCAGAAAACCCTTCTTTCTATTCTCTCATCCGCTCCCATCTCCCCTTTGACAAAGCGCAGTTTTCAGCAGTGAGGAAAGAGGTATATGACTATACTTTTACAAAAAGCAGCGAGGAAGCAGTGCTGAAAGAAGCCATCCTAAAGCTTATTAATTCCTTATGAAAGCGGCCGGTTTCGCTCTCTACAAGCCCACCCATCTCGACCACATAGGAATTCTATGCGAACTTTTAGGCATTCCCTTAATCCTTACAGAAGAGAGCCTAGTTGAAGCCGCGCATCTCTTTTATCCTCACTTGAGCATTGAAAAAAGAACGATGGCAGAGGTTAGCTCTTTCGAGAAGCTGGACGCTTTCGATTTTCTCTTCTTTACCTGCAACATCTGGGCATATGAAACATACGTCTGCGCCAAAGAGATTTACAATAAGAGCACTCGCATCGTCTACTGCCCCCATGGGAATTCGGATAAAGGACACTCTATAAGCAAATACGATCGCTTCCCCCCGAGCGATATCCATCTCTATTATGGCCAGCATATGCGCGATCTTTTAGAGGAGAGGGGCTCTTTAATAAAGATCCGCTCCATGATTCGGACCGGCAATTACCGATTGAATTACTACAAAAAAAGGCGCGCATTTTACGATCAGCTTACAGAACGCCTTATCTTTTCTCGTTTCAAAAACAAAAAAAAGACCATTCTCTATGCTCCCACGCGCGATTCGCACGAAGGGCCCACTTCCTTCTTTGATTCCTGTGGAATTCTCATCGAAGAGCTCCCCAAGAACTACAATCTCATTGTGAAACTCCATCCTGATCTCTTTGAGGAATTTCCTGCACAGACCTATCGCATGATCGGAAAATACTCCCAACATGAGGGAGTTCTCTTTGTAGAGAACTTTCCTCCAATCTATCCTCTGTTGGCGCGGTGCGCCTGTTATCTGGGGGACTACTCTTCGGTCGGATACGATTTTTTAGCTTTCAATCGTCCTCTCTTTTTTGTGGAATCTCACAACAAGGGACTGATGCGATCCGCTCCCACCATCCGCCAGTGCGGCATGACTATCCCTTTTGGAAAGGGGATCTTTCCCTTTATCGAAAAGCACATTGAAGAAAACCAGCAAACTTATTCTTCTGCTAGAGAGAAGATGTACAGCTATACGTTTGGAAAAGATAGAGACATATCAGACATCAAACAAGAACTTTTATACACAAGTTGACTCAAGAATCGGTTTTGGGCCGCGCCAAAGCCCCGGGGTTGGCCTATAGTAAATGGGTCCATATTAGTTTAATATTGACCCACTTACGATAGGCCAACCGCGGGAGCTTTCGCGCTGGCCCAAAACCCCTTCTTGAATCAACTTGTGTATAGACAAAGTAAACACTGTCTAAAAGGAAAACTCCCCCTCTTAAAAGAAAAAGAAGAGGAGTTTTAAAACCCCTTCACTAC
This sequence comes from Chlamydiae bacterium RIFCSPLOWO2_12_FULL_49_12, assembly GCA_001796315.1. Taxonomy (GTDB): domain Bacteria; phylum Chlamydiota; class Chlamydiia; order Chlamydiales; family Rhabdochlamydiaceae; genus 2-02-FULL-49-12. The sequence continues at coordinate 40,226 of MGME01000004.1, read as the reverse complement.
TTACTGAGAACTGTCGTCGTCAGCATCTTGATCTTCTTGAGTGGAAGCAGCTCCCTCGTCTTCTTGAACATCCGCCGAGTCATCGGCAGGCGTTTCGGTAGCGGACTCTTCTACCTCTTCTGTCTCCGCATCTTTGTAATCTGCCGCAACAACTGAGGTGAGATTAAGAGCAAACAGCGCAACTAACAGGTGTAACCACCTTTTCTTATTCATTGAATACTCCCTATATTTTTCATAACATTTAGTTTTTCTTTCAGCCTCTTTATGAGCGCTGGGCTTGGTTAAAGAGACATAATACCCCTTAAGATAGGAAAGAGAAATGATTTTAGTCAACCTTTTCAAGAACGGAGGACGGGACGAGCCGACCGCCATTTAACGAGAAGATTTGCCAGGATACGGTATATACCGAACGCACTTCAAAACTTGGAATTTCGGCTGCGCCAAAACCTCGGGGTTCGACGATCGCATCTCGCCCCATATTTCTAATATTGGGCGAGATGCGATCGTCGAACCGAGGAGAGCTTTCGCGTCGGCCCAAATCCAATTTTTCAAGTGCGTTCGGTATCAATCGATCCTCAAACAGGTGACAAAAATAGGCTCAAGGACCTATAAACAAGGGATGTCTACTTTTAGGAGGTGTTTTATGTTGCGTTTTCTTTTTTGTTCGCTTTTGTTCTCTTTTAGCGCTTTTGCAGTCGATCAGCCTGCTTCGGATGACGCGCTTCAACAATCCGACGAGATGCTGCAACTCCCGGAAGCACAACCCATGCAGCCTGCCCTTCCGGCACAACCCAATCCTTGCGCCGCGCTCTCTGCCGGCGAGCAAGCCTTTGCAAAAGATTTTGACATGATGCATCAACAACTGTTTTGCAAACAGTTTACTCCTGAACAGCGTCAACAAGCCATGGGCATGGCCGGAAAACGAGATGCTCAAGGCGTTGTTCTGACACCCGTTTCATCCGTGGACCTCATCGCCAAGCAAGCGGGAATCCAGGTTCAGCAAATGATGCCCGGAAAAAGCTGTCCCATGGGTGGAGAAAAATGCCCCATGCAGGGCTGTCCCATGAAATGAAAAGACAAGTAAAGAGAGGGGTCTCATGGTTGGAGTTCCCTCTTTTTTCTTCCTATCCTCATCTTGTACAGGGAGTTTTTCTGCGGCACAAGGGAGTAAGCAAAGGCGCTTTTGCCTCTCTCAATGTCGGCGCCGGGATAGGCGACAACGAAGAGCATGTTAAGGAAAATCTTGAGATCATTCGCGCTCTTCTAGGGATAGAGAGGCTTGTGCAAGGCAATCAAGTCCATGGCACGCAGATCGTCCAGGTTGAAAAAAACAGCCCTTCCTTAGTCGATGAGTGCGACGGCCTGATTACGGAAAAGAGGGGGCTTGGACTTCTGATCAAGCATGCCGACTGCCAGGCTGCGCTCTTTTTCGACCCAAAAAAAGAAATAATCGGCGCCGCTCATGCCGGCTGGAGGGGGAACGTCAAACAGATTTACACAAAAATGGTCAGCAGTTTTGCCGCCATGGGGTCCCGCCCCGAAGATCTTCTTGTTGCCATTTCTCCCAGCCTTGGGCCGGATCATGCCGAATTTAAGGAGTATCGGAAGATGCTTCCAAAAAGCTTTTGGCCCTTTCAAGTCGCCGAGGGGCGCTTCGACCTTTGGGCAGTGGCTAAAAAAGAGCTTCTCGAGGCTGGCGTTTTAGAAAAAAACCTCCAGATCGCCTCTTTATGTTCCTTTTGCCACCCCAAAGATTTTTTTTCTTATCGGCGCAATCCTCTGACCGGAAGAAATGGGACGGTCATTGCTCTGAAATCCTAACATCCGCTATCTTTAATGACGATTTGCTTGATTTTTGAGCCTTGAATTCAATTTGTCTTTGCATATTCTTTCCAAAGATGCCGGCTCAAATCGCGAGAAATTGAGTTTGCTTTGATATAAAAGGGGAATGATGCCTGCCATTATTGTCGTTGGCCTCCAGTGGGGAGATGAAGGAAAAGGGAAAATGATCGACATTCTCTCCCAGCAGGCTGAGTTCATCGTACGCTCTCAGGGAGGACATAATGCCGGGCACACTCTCCTCACTCAAGGGCAAGAGTTTAAATTTCATTTGATTCCCTCCGGCATTCTACATGCGCATACCCGCTGCGTGATTGCAGGAGGGACCGTCATCCAACCCAAAGCTCTCTTAGAAGAAATTAACGAGCTTCAAAAGCGCGGCGTCTCTGTCAAAGATCGCCTCTTTATCTCCCCTTCGGCTCATGTGATTTTTCCCTACCACGTCCTCTTGGACGCTCTCTTGGAGTCGCTAAGGGGAAAAGAGGCCATCGGGACAACGCAAAGAGGCATCGGCCCCTGTTATACAGACGCCTCTTCGCGGCAAGGAATTCGCATCGCAGAACTCATCCGCCCCTCCGCTCTACGCCGCAAACTTCAAACCACCCTGCCTCATGTCAATGCAACCCTAGCCTCTTTTAACAAAGCCCCCTTTTCATTAGAGGAGATTGTTGCAGAATATTCCGGCTATGGAACCAAACTATCCTCTTTTGTCGCGCCTGCTGAAGAAATGATTTACGATGCTATAAAACAATCCCGCCCGGTTCTTTTCGAAGGAGCGCACGGGACCTATCTGGACATCACGTTCGGCTCTTACCCCTTTGTCACCTCTTCTCATACTCTTGCAGCGGGCGTTGCCTGCGGGGCTGGAGTAGGCCCCACCCGGATCGATCATACCCTAGGAGTGCTCAAAGCCTACACTACCCGGGTCGGCCGAGGCCCCTTGCCGACAACTCTTACCTCAAAAGAGCATGCCCTCTTCTTGCCTCCTGAAAGAGCGCGCGAAGTGGGAACGACAACAGGAAGAGAGAGGCGCCTCGGCTGGTTCGATGCCGTGCTTGCACGCCACGCCCTTGGGTTAAGCGGAGTCGATTCGATCGCCTTGATGAAGCTCGACATCCTAGACTCGCTTGACAGCGTAAAGATCTGCACCGCCTATCGTCTCAACAAAGAGAAAATTTCCCTTCCTCCCCAGACAGAAGAGGAGTGGGAGGAGATTGAACCGGTCTACGAAGAGCTTCCGGGCTGGAAAAAGGCCACCTCTTCTATAAAAAAATTAAAAGATCTTCCCAAAGAGGCCCGTGCCTATCTCGATCGCATCGAAGAGCTCTTAAAAATCCCTTTTAGTTTTGTTTCACTTGGTCCCGATAGAGAACAAACCCTTGTCTTACACAACCCCTTTTGCCCACATGCCCTCTCAGCTTCTTAACTCTTCTTTCCCATCTTCGTCTCGTCTGATTGAAAAAGAGATCTCTTGCTTCGATCCCGATCTTTTACCCCGCCATGTGGCCATCATCATGGACGGGAATCGAAGATGGGCAAAGCACCGCGGCCTTCCTCCCACTGCAGGTCATTGGCGAGGAGCTGCAACTCTCACCCGCATCGTCCGCGCCTCCTCCGACCTGGGGATCAAAACACTTACCGTCTTTGTTTTCTCGACGGAAAACTGGAAGCGTCCTCCCGAAGAGATCGATGCCCTTATGAACTTGATTAAAATTTATCTCATCAAGCAACGGGAAAGTATGTTAAAAGAAGGGGTAAGACTAGATAGCATTGGAGATTTATCTCCTTTTCCCAAGGAGGTGCAAGAGGAGCTCGAAAAGACAAAAAAGGTCACTGCGAACGGCTCCAAGATTGACCTTGTCCTCGCGCTTAATTACGGGGGTAGAGATGAAATCAAACGGACAATCCAAGCTGTGGTCAAAGATTGTTTAGAAGGAAAGCTCTCTTCAGAAACGCTCACAGAGGAGACCATCACTTCCTATCTCGATACGGCAAAATGGGAAGATCCGCAGCTGATTATCCGCACAAGCGGAGAAAAACGCTTGAGCAATTTCCTTCTCTGGCAAGCCTCCTATGCAGAGGTCTACATTTCCGAGGTTCTCTGGCCCGATTTTCAAGAAAAGGATCTTTTCCAAGCATTAAAAGAGCATCAAAGGAGAGTGCGTCGGATTGGCTGCTAAGATAAAAGATCTCAACACTCGCCTTCTCTTCTCAACGCTTTCCACAGCAGCGGTTGTGCTCCTCACCCTCTTTTCCCCTCTTCCCTTTATGGGCTGGCTGCTCACCTGCACGCTGGCGCTCCTTGCAGGCATCGCTGTCTGGGAGTATGCTAAGCTCGCACGCGCGAAAGATTTTAAGCCCGCCACTTTCTGGATGATTGCTTTTGCCGTCGTTGAAGTCTTTTCCCTCTTCGCGGCAATTAGGATTCCCGCGCTCTCTCAACTCCCTCTTTTTGTTCCTTTTAGCGGCCTTGTCGCTTTTTTTATCATCCATTTTAAAAATCCTTCCCAAGCTATTCTCCATATTGCCCTGCAATTTTTTGCCATCTGCTACATTGCCATCCCTTTGGGCCTGATGCTTGGAATTCTCTTCTTTTTCTCGCCTGATCTTCCCTCTTTCGACGGCCGATGGTGGTTTTTCTATCTCATCTTTGTGACCAAAATCACGGATATCGGGGGATACTTTGTGGGAAGGTTGTGGGGAAGACGCCGTCTTGCCCCTGTGATCAGTCCTCAAAAGACTCTTGAAGGATCCCTTGCAGGACTTTTCTGCTCCGTCTTGCTTAGCGTGGCTTTCTCCTATCTTGGCGCTGCCTACTCTCAGGGAGGATTTCTCCTGCCCCTTTCTCATGCCATCTGGTTTGGAGCGCTTCTTGGCATCCTTGGGCAGGTTGGAGATTTAGCGGAGTCTCTTCTTAAACGCGACGCTCTTGTCAAAGACAGCAATGCGCTTCCGGGCATTGGCGGCATTTTAGACTTGATCGACTCTCTTTTATTAACAACTCCTCTTGTCTACTTTTACATTCGGACCTTTTTATGATCATTGCCATTGACGGCCCCTCCGGGACAGGAAAAACCACCGTAGCGCGCAAGGTTGCCCAAAGGCTGAACTTCGCCTACTTCGACACGGGGGCCACCTATCGTGCCATCACCTGGTTTTTTTTACAGAGAAAAACGCCCCTGGAGGAAGAGAAGCAGATTAAAAAAGCGCTTGAAGGCTTTGAATTCTCTTTTAAAGCTGTCGGGCAAGAGAGACGCTACTTCGTCGGGCCCGAAGATGTCACCACCGCCATCCGCACTCCTCTTGTAACCCGTTTTGTCTCACAGGTCTCAGCTTTAAGGCCCGTGCGCGAAGTCGTCTGGAAAAGACAAAGGGATGCGGCCAAAGGTCAAGATGCCGTATTTGAAGGCCGCGATATGGGGACGGTCGTCTTCCCGGATGCCGACCTCAAGATCTTTTTAACGGCACGCCCTGAAGTGCGCGCTCAAAGAAGGCTCAATGAATTTGAAGGAGGCAAAAGCGTCAGTGAAGAGCAGCACCGCCACATGCTCGAAGAGCTTATGCAACGCGACCGGCTTGACTCGACACGCAAGCTTGCCCCCCTCAAACAAGCCCGCGATGCACATCTGATTGACACCTCGGACTGCACTGTCGATGAGGTCGTCGAAATGATTCTCAATATGGTTGCGGGGAATGTCAAAAAAAAATAAAGGTCATTTCCTTTACCGGACAACCATTGCCCTCTTCCGGTTCTTTTTTAAACTCTGCTACCGCCTAAAAATCTACGGACTTGAGCATCATTTTACAGGCGGCGCCCTGATTGCCTCGAACCACGCCTCTTTTTTCGACCCACCGCTTCTTGCCGTTGCCTGGCCGGAGGAGGTCTATTTCCTTGCCCGAGAGACTCTCTTTAACATCCCCCTCTTCGGAAGATTCATCTACGCGTTGAATGCGCGCCCCGTCCGCGGCACCGCTAAAGATATCGCAGTCTTCAAACTCCTCTGCTCTCTTCTCGAAGAAGAAAAAAAGATCATCCTCTTTCCCGAAGGAAGCCGCGCTCTCAACAACCGGCTCGGCCCCTTGAAACAGGGGGCGTCCTTTTTAATCCTCCGCACTCATAAAGCCATCATCCCCGCCTACATCCACGGCACTTATGACGTCTGGAACCGCAAGAGAAAATTTCCCAAGCTCTTCGGCAAGATCTCTTGCATCTTCGGCAGCCCTCTGCGCTACCAAGAGTTCGCTTCTTTAGAAAAAAAAGCGGCGGAAGCGGCCCTCACTCAGCGGCTCAAAGAGAGAATCTTAGCTTTAAAGGAGTGGTTCGAAGCAGGCGCTCAAGGATCCCCTCCTTAGAGAGTAAAGAAATAGGTAAAGATGACGACCCCAATTCCTCCCCTCCCTTTGATATACGAATCAAGATGGCACAATGAATATATTAACCATCAGTGGCAGTACGTATTTAGTCCACCCAACCTCAGTTTGCTAACCATATTTGAATTTGAATGTCGCAAATGCAAAGGCGTTGACTTATTACGCCCAATTTTATTGACCGGAATAGCATGGACGTTACTCGGTTGCGGGAGTTATGCATTGTATATGAGCAAAAATACTCTTGAAGATACCTCCTTTGACCCAATGTTATCTCTCTTCGGAGCCGGTCTGTTTGGTGCCGCCGGGAGCCTCGCCTTTGGTCAGGCTAATTCTAAAAAGTGGACGACAGGAAAAATCCTCGCTGTTGCCACCTCTTTTTTCGCCTCTTTTGGCATGTTGACGGCAGGAGCGCTTGCTCTAAAAGAAAGCAAACCCATTGGCGCGTGCATCCTCGTTGTCGGAAGCCTTCTGGCCATTACCTCCGTTCGCTCTCTTCTCTCTGCAAAAGAGCCGCTAAAAAAAGGCTGGGAGAAGCTTTCCGGCCTAAGAAAACAAGTTCAGCCCTCCGAGAGCGACAGACTCATCCCGCCCGATCAACCGGTTTGAGCAATCTCATCGTTGAAGAACGCATCCGACTACCTTGCTTCATTTTCAAGAAATCGCTACTCTTGCTTGCATTTCATCCCTCCCCCGTTGGGAAACCCGGCCCTTAAGGGCCGGGTATTTTCAAAAGACAGGTTGGGCCGAGTTCGAAACTCGGCCCAAAACCGCAAAAATTCTCGGGCCTTAAGGCCCGAGCTCATGAAAACTGTTGAAAAGAGGCCCATATGAGTTCCATCCATTACCAGCATCATTTAAATCAGCATTATCAGCACGCCCAGACGATGTGGACAAATTCTCAGATCCGCATGAAGGAATCACAACAACAAATGGATATGTCCCGGCGCACATACAATTCGTTTGTAAACCGCATCCATCACGTACCAATAGGAAATTTCCCTCATGTTGGAGAGTGGCAGGAAGAGGATCAGGATCAATCCGTATGCGTGCTGAACCTGGTCTGTCTCTTTTGTTACGGAATATTGGCGTATCCTCTAATCAGCACTTTAAACGATTGTGAGCCTGTCGATCCGGGACCCTACCAATATTCCGAACTCCAGGCAACGCAGAAGGGACTGCTCTTTAGTTATGGAGCTTTTCTAGTTATTTTTGGCGTCGCGTCTCTTTTCCTCGCCTATCAAGTGAGAGACCGCGATGCGCTAAAAACAAAAGTCTCCTTATTTGCTTTCTCTTTTTTTTCTTCTCTCAGCCTTGTGATTTCAGGATCTTGCGCCCTAAAAGTGAGCGAACCGGTTGGCATGTGTTTTCTTGTCAGCGGAGGCCTTCTGGCCACTACCTCCTTCTTTGGCTCTCTTCTCTCTGCAAAAGAGCCACTAAAAAAAGGCTGGGAGAAGCTTTCCGGCCTAAGAAAACAAATTCAGCCCTCCGAGAGCGACAGACTCATCCCGCCCGATCAGGAGACTTGGACTTCTCTTTCTTAGAAAAAGCAGATGCGAGGCAAGAGCCTTGCCTCATCCTCAAGCAGTCCACCTGCAAGGAGCGCGATAGGCGTGGGCTTCACAGCGCCTCCTTAAAAAACATGCGGCCAAGATGAGTCGAACATCCACCGAGTTGCCTCGACGAGAACCTGAATCTCGCGCGTCTACCAGTTCCGCCATGGCCGCGTCATAAATGCTAATCATGATAGGGTTTTTGGGATTTGGACTCAACTTGTAGCATAGAGAGCTTTTATTCTTGAGCTGAAGAAGCTCGCTGAAACGGCGGCAGGACAAAGAGCGTCTCCAGGTAATCGAGGCTTCCCGCTGTGGGTTTTGCTCTCAGTTCATAGGAGGAAGCGCCTTCCCGAAGGCGGCCGATCTCAACGACGCGTGCGACGTGAAGCCCGGGAGGGAAGATGCCGTCAAAGCCCGTAGTCACGAGGAGATCTCCCACTTGAAGAAGAGGCGTTTTTTCCGCGCTTCCATCCAAGGCTTGTCCGTTACGCAAATGGCGAGCGGGCCCCTCCTCGTCGCCAAAATCGTAATTAAAACCCACCCCTTGGAGCAGGTTGCCGCGGGAGCGCCAGAGAGGAGCGCTGCTGCCGAAAAGCTCTCCTTTTGCAAGATAGGCGCTTCTTTTTTCTTCTCCTTTTGTAAGAAGAACTCTTTCGATCCTCTCAAGGAGTTCTCGCTTCTCTTCGCTGCTTCCTTTCAGCTCTTCCTCAAGCTTCAACGTCAGCCTCAACCCTTTGAGCTGTTCGGTCAAGAGCCGGGATGTCTCTTCTCCGCGCACGGCACGGACGGAAGGGACAAGTCCTGAATCGGTAATAAGACGGACACGGCACTTCTCACGCTCCACCTGTTCTACAACTCCCACAAGAGACGAGCCCATCACAACCGGGCTCTCTTTCGCAACGATCTCTTTTCCTAGCCTTTCATTGGTTTTCTTCCCGACATCTAACCACAAAGAGCTGCTCCAGGAGAGGGGGTCTCGATAGATGACTCGCGCGGGCAAGGCTTGCATCTGAAGATCTATCAGTTTTTCGATCTCCTTGATTCTCCTTTTGTAAAATTCCCGCTCTCCCTCTTCTTCTTTTTCCTGCCCCTTCAACCATAAAAGGCGGCTGAGCTCCTCTTCACGCCTCCCTTCAGAGACAATCCATTCTTTTAGCGTCTCCATCTCTGCCTTAAGACGCTGGTTTTCGACTTGAAGCCGCTCTTCTTGTAAGAGAGCGCCTCTTCCCTTTTTTCTCTCTACCCCCTTCCAAAAGGGCGCGACCGCCGATGCCGTCAAACTGCGCAGGCCCCCCGTGACCTTTTCCGGCAAACTCAGAAGGGAAAGAGAGAAGAAAACGAGCAAAAAAAAGGGCTTTAGGGTTCGCCTCATTCTAGTCCTGCCTCAAGCATCGCATTCGCCACGCCATCGAGATTATCCGGAGTCAAAGCTGCCAGATTGACCCTGCCGTCTTTTGTCATGTAAATTCCACGCTCTCTTATCATCCTCTCGACCTGGCTTTCGGTTAATCCCGAAAGAAGAAACATCCCTTTGGTCGAATCGAAAAACCGAAATGCCTCTTTTCGAGATCCATTAGAGAGCGCCTCTTTTAAACTGCGCTTCATACGCTCAATACGCTCTTTCATGGCATGGAGCTCCTCCTCCCATTCTCTCTTAAGGACTTTAGATCCCAAAATCTCTGAAACAATGGCCGCTCCATGCAGCGGAGGACTCGAATAGGCTGTGCGCACAAGGCTCTTGAGCACGCTCTTGATCCTGCAGGCCGTCTCGGGATGCTCCCCAAAAAAATAGAGGGCTCCGACACGTTCCCCGTAGAGGTTAAAGTTTTTTGAAAAAGAGAGGGCAACAAAGAATTCAAGCCCTTGCTCCGCAAAATAGCGCACGGGAAAGGCGTCGTCTTCCAAACCGCAGCCAAAGCCGAGATACGCAAGATCAAAAAGGGGAAGCAGCTCTCTTTCTCTACAGATCGTTGCGACCTCCCTCCACTCTTCCCTGCTCATGTCCATTCCGGAAGGATTGTGGCAACAGGCATGTAAAAGAAGAGCGCCTCTCTTCTCTTGCTTCATTAAAAAGAGCTTCATTTCTTCAAAAAAGACCCTCTTTTCCCCTTCATGAAAATAGGGATAGGGGAGGGGGGTAAGCCCTGCCTGCGTAAAAATTTTTTTGTGATTCGGCCACGTGGGATGACTGATATAGAGCCGATTTAATCCCTCTTTTTTCAAAAAATCACCCCCAAGTCTCAGCGCTCCCGTTCCGCCCACAGTCTGAATTGCGGCGGCTCTCATGTGATGCTCCTGCCAAAAAGCGTCCCCAAAGAGCAAACTGCCCACTCGTTGCAAGTAGAGCGGATTGCCCTCTATCGGCAGATAGAGCTTCTCTTTTTCCTTTTTTAAGAGAATCTCTTCGGCTTTTGCGACAGAACGCATCTTGGGGGTATTGAGGCAGTCATCCTTGTAGATCCCAATCCCCAAATTGACCTTTTTTTCTCTTGGATCGTTTTTAAAATCCTCCATGAGTCCATAGATGGGATCAGAAGGAGCAAGCAAGACCTGTGCAAAGAGAGACATCAGAGTGGAGATTATATTGTTGGAAAAAAGGATTCAATCTAAAATACTGACTTTTTGGCAACATCTCATAAAGTTGAGGTAACATTTCGGGCTGCGACCGTCGGATTCGAAAATTTTGTTCGTCGTCCATAGCGCTTTGGCTATGGACTTCTCACAAACTTTTCGACTCCTTGGTCTCGCCACGAAATGTTTACCTCAACTTTATGAGAAGTTGCCTTTTTGCTGGGGCGTTAGCTCAGTTGGTAGAGCGCAACAATGGCATTGTTGAGGTCAGCGGTTCGACCCCGCTACGCTCCATTTCTACTCCGTTTTTAACTCGACTTTGCAACTTTTTGGGCCCGAAGGCCTCGAGATATTTGCTCTCGGGGGAGCAAATAGACGAGGCAGGCGGGTCCAAAAAGTTGCAAAGTCGAGTTTAAGAGTTGTTTTTTCTGGGGCGTTAGCTCAGTTGGTAGAGCGCAACACTCGCATTGTTGAGGTCAGCGGTTCGATTCCGCTACGCTCCATCTATTCTCCTTCAATCAAATCCAAAAAGGCCTGTAATTGCCTGGAGCGGGTAGGATGGCGCATCTTCCGAAGGGCCTTGGCTTCAATTTGGCGCACCCGTTCGCGGGTGACCTTGAAGCGCACGCCTACCTCTTCCAGAGTCTTAGGCTTGCCGTCAAGCAGGCCAAATCTCTCAATGAGAACGGTGCGTTCTCGGTCTGTAAGGGTGGCAAGCACTTCATTGATCTTATCTTTGAGGATGGCGTATCCGGTTGCTTCAGCAGGAGATTCGATAGCAGTATCTTCCAAAAAGTCGCCGAATTGACTTTCGCCCCCTTCTCCAACTTCTGCCTGGAGCGAGATGGGATGCTGTGCAATCTTGTAGATTTCGCGCACGCGCTCGGGAGTGAGGCCAAGCTCCAAGGCCAGCTCTTCCGGAGTAGGCTCCCGTCCCGTCTCCATCATCAGTTTCTTGGCCCCGCGCAGCACTTTGTTAATCGTTTCGATCATGTGCACAGGGATGCGGATAGTACGGGCCTGATCGGCAATGGCGCGGGTCACAGCCTGTCGGATCCACCATGTGGCATAAGTTGAAAATTTGTAGCCGCGGCGGTATTCGAACTTTTCGACGGCCTTCATCAGGCCCATGTTGCCTTCCTGGATGAGATCCAGAAAGGAGAGGCCGCGGTTGGTGTACTTTTTTGCAATGGAGATGACAAGACGCAAGTTCGACTCCACCATCTCCCGCTTGGCTTCCTGACTTTTGTCCATCCAGCGCTGCAGCATGCGTACATCTTTTTTAAACTCTTCCAGCGTCCTTCCCGCTGCCAGTTCACGCTTGCGAAGCTTTCTGTCGACCGCAAGCAGCTTCGAAGCTGCAAATTTATTTTTTTCGGCTCGGGGAGCGAGCTCCGCCGTCTCTTTTTCCAGAACCAAAAAGCGATCATATGCAGATTGAATCACCTCTCCAAAATCTTCGATGATGTTATGGCGAAAGTGCATCTGCCTTAAATAGGCCTGCGTGCGGATGCGGCATTTTTCAATCTCTTCCTGAAACTTGATTTGATTCACTTTCTTGATGTGAGGGTCGCACATTTGGAGCAAGAGATTCTGCAAGATCCCATCTTCTTGTTTGAGCAAATCGCTCAACCGGGGGAGGAGCTTTAAGAAAAGCTGTTTATCCGCAACCTCTTTTTCCGCAATGAGCTTATCAAAGCGGTCTTTGGAGGAGATCAGGTAGTTTGCAATGGAGATCGCTTCGCGATTGGAAAAGCGAAAACGCATGATGATCTTCTCGATCTGAATCTGCGCTTTTTCAATCCGCTTGGAGATCTCCACCTCCTCCTCGCGGCTCAGGAGGGGAACCGATCCCATCTCCTTCAAATACATCCTCACGGGATCTTCGGAAATGCCTTCAGGACGCTTGGGAAGGCCCTCGAGCTCTTTGGCCTCTTTCTTTCGCTCCTTTTGCCGCTCCACTTCCATCTGGTTCAAGATTTGTATATCCATCCCCGAGAGAAAGATGAGCACCTGATCGATCTGCTCTGCAGAGTCGAAGTTCATCGGGAGAATTTCATTAATCTCCTCATAAGTGATGTACCCCTGCTCTTTAGCGAGGGCGACGAGTTCTTCGATTTTTTGTTGGTGCTGCTGACTAAAAGGAGCGTTAAAAGATGAAGTTTTGGCCATGATAAAAAAAATTATCGGTAATTTTTATATTATACCTTAATATTTTCCTAACTGTCAAGGATCACAAGAACTTATGCAGCTTCTTGCTCGATGCAAAAAAGGTTTTAATGTTTTAGCTTCGGAGGCTAAAAAACGGAGCGACTACGCCTGTCTGGAATGTGGCGCTACGGTACGCCTGCGCCATGGGCCTCACCGCCAACCCCACTTTTTCCACCTCTCTCCCCCCCTCTCCTGCCGCCAGCACGAAAAGAGCTGGGCCCATTTGCAGCTGCAACTCTTCATTCTCAAGCTTCTTCCTCCGGGCGAAGGAGCTATCGAAAAGGCTTATCCCGCCATCGGGCGCATCGCGGACGTCTCTTGGGAAAGGGAAAAAATCGTCTTTGAGATCCAGTGCTCGTCAATCTCTTTGGAAGAAGCCCGGGCGCGCTGCGAAGCCTATCAAAGCCTCCATCTCCTCCCCGTTTGGATCCTTTACCAGAGGCGCTTTAATAAAAATTTTCTCTCGGCTGCAGAAGAGTATTTGCGAGGCGGCCTCTCGTTCTTTGCTCGCTTTAATCAAAGAGGAGGCTGGCTCATCTACGACCAGTTTGAGGTCTGCCGGCAGAGCAGGCGCCTCTTTTCTTCCGAGCCTCTTCCCGTTCTCCTCTCGCGCCCTCTTCAGGCGGCCGGCAACCGGACCTTTTATGGCTCGCTGGCCCATCGCTTCTGTTTAGATCCCGGGCTCAAGGAATATTTTAACAAAAGAAAGCAGCATCTGATCAAAAAAAGAAGGCCTTCTTCTCTGTGGAAGAGCATCCGCACGCTCTGCAACGCCTTTTTACAGCTCTTGTTGGAGGCCCTTGCAAAAAAATGAGAGAGCGTTGCATAGACCGCATTCGGTCATTTTTTCATTTGTTCCGCTCTCTGATAGAGGAAAATAAAGTAGAACAAGACGCCTATAGATATGAGGGCATAAAGAAGACTTTTCCAGGGGAAGGATCTCTCCAGCGTATTCGTGAGGGGATTAAGAAGAACATAGTAGACCGTCCATTGCCTCTCCTTCCATGACTTTAAGCTGCCCTCTGCCGCATAGCGGTTGGGATAGAGGGGCGATTTTAATACCTCTTCTCCCTTGACGCGCTTTCCCTGCGCTTCAAAACAGTACTTTACCCTGTAGCCAAATTGCGAGGGAGAGATCTCTTCTATCTCCCATCCCTCGATGACAGCAGGAGCTTGTCCCTGCAGCCGGAGATAACCCCAGGCTCCAACGACACTCTTGAGAGCAAACCAGAGAGCAACCAACACGGAAATGAGAAAAAGAACCCTGTAAAAGAGTCTCATCGTTTTGACTTATATTTTACTCCTATAGTACCATACTCTAAATTGAAATAACGAAGGAAAGGAAACTATGGCTGAAGAGACTCCAAAGACAAAAACAAAGCGTCCCACTGCAAAAAAGCGCATTCTGCAAAGCAAGAAATGCCTGTTGAAAAACAAGAGTTTCAAATCACAAGTAAAAAACGCTATCCGCGCCGTTCAAGATGCTTGCACGCAAAACAGCCCTGCAGCTCCTTCCGAAAAACTAAGCAGCCTCTATCGTCTGGTTGACAAAGGCATGAAAAAGGGAATCATCAAGCCCAATAAAGCCTCCAGGATTAAGTCCAAGCTCAGCCGAAAATTAAGCGCCGCTACGCAAAAAGCCCAGGCCCCCTCTAAATATACCGAACGCACTTGAAAAATTGGATTTGGGCCGACGCGAAAGCTCTCGCGGTTCGACGATCGCATCTCGCCCAATATTAGAAATATGGGGCGAGATGCGATTGTCGAACCCCGAGGCTTTGGCGCAGCCGAAATTCCAATTTTTGAAGTGCGTTCGGTATAAGTCCCGATTGTCGGCGAGAGGAGCGCTCTAGCGCTTTTTCTATTGTTGCTTCATCCCCGACAACCCATAATTGGTTTTTTGCGCGGGTTGCTGCCGTATAGAGGACCTCTCTTCCAAAATTGTCCGATCCCTTAGGCACAAGAAGCAGCACTTCCGCATACTCGCTCCCCTGGCTCTTGTGGACCGAGAGACAGCAGGCATACTCGAAGTGCGCCACAGCAAGAGCGGGCAGGGTGCGCTCAGCAAAGACGATCTCGTCTTTTTCCGTCAAAAGAACGCCGTCTCTTTCCTCTTTTTGTTTGATGAAAACTCCCGTTTGTCCGTTGTAAAGATCTCGTGAGGAATCACTGCGAGTGAGGAGAACGGGGATGGCCACATAACTCCCCACAGGAGCTGTTCTGTAAAACTGATTGACAAGCTTTTGATTGAGGGCATCGACGCCCAAAGGCCCCGTTCTCAGGCAGGAGAGAATGCGAAATCCCTCCAACACCTGGCGGATTTCCTCTTTTGTCGGCCTCTGGCTAAAATGCGCAGGGATGCGCTCTTTCACAAAGCTCCAGATTCTTTCGTGGATTTGGTTGACGGAGAGAAAAGAGAATCCGAAATCACCCTGCAGACTCTCTTTTCGCATCAGTTGAAGCGCCACAGCTTTATCTCCATCCCGTATGGCGCGGGCCAATTCTAAAAGAGGACGGCTCTCTGTACGCAGCCATTTCGTCAGACGCGTACAAGGAAAGAGGCCAAGATCCAAAAGATCTGCAAAAAGAGATCCCGCCTCCACGGGCGGGAGCTGGTCGCTATCTCCCATCAAGATCAGGCGCGTTCCCACTTGTACAGACGCCAAGAGGGCGGCGAAAAGACGCGCGTCGAGCATGGAAGCTTCGTCAACAAGGATAAGATCGTAAGGGAGTTTTTTTTCAACCTCCTCACTATGGGGCTTTAAGAAGAGCAGGGCATGCACCGTCGCCACACGAGCCGAAGGAAAAGAGCCCCCCATCCCGGAAAGAGCGTCTTCCAGGGCAGCGGCCGCCTTTCCCGTCGGGGCAGCCAGCGCCAAGCGAAAACTCGCATTTTCTTTCAAGAAGGCCCGGATGATGCGCGCCGCCATGTAGGTCTTCCCCGTTCCGGGCCCTCCGGTGATCAGGGAAAGAGAAGAACCGGCCGCCCTTTGCATTGCGTTCCGCTGCTCTTCCGTCAGATCTTCGGCCTCATCAGAGAGTCGCAAGAGAGGAAGCGGCTCCGACAATCTCTTTAGCTCCTTGAGAAGACGGTTCTCAAAAATCCAGTTCTTCTGCAAATAGAGAAGGTCTCCAAAGAGACAGAGCGGCTTTGCAAAAGGACCGCTTGTCCGATCCACTCTCTCGACCACCTCTTCGGGAAAAAGAGTGACATCCTCGACCCGCACGCACAGATGCCCCTGGCGGGCCCCCGCCAAGGCGCGGGAAATCGCCTCAACTGCGCCCTTCTTGGCTAAAGGCGCATATTTGAGAACGCTCTTTGCAAAGAGAAGATCAACATCTGCTATATACACAAGTTGACTCAAGAATCGGGTTTGGGCTTAAGCTCCTGATTTTTTAAGCAGGTTGCGTATCACTCGTCCATTATAGAATATACACAAGTTAGCTCAAGAATCGGCTTTGGGCCGCGCCAAAACCCCGGGGTTGACCTATCGTAAAGAGGTTCATATTAACTTAATATTGACCTCTTTACGATAGGCCAACCGCGGGAGTTTTCGCGCTGGCCGAAAACCGATTCTTGAGTTAACTTGTGTATAGTTTATCTCGACGTTGTCAATTTGCGACAGCCGAATTTCAAGGAGGCGCCATCGCAAATGGTGCAAAGTCGAGCTTAAGGATTTACGGTCAAAACTCCCTGGACTCCTAAGATATAGAAGGCAAAACTGCCGACCACCATATGGGACACGGAGACGCCCACCAGGCTACGCTGGCGAGAGTAAAGCCAGCCCCAGGCCAGACCGGGAATGAAGACGGCGAGCGCCATTTCAAAAGAGACGTGCAGGTGAGTGACGCTAAAAAGAAGGTTAGAGAGGAGGATAGCCCACCACTGTTTGTGCGCTCCGACCAGAAATTCCTCAAGCGAGCTCTGCAGAGCGCCTCGGGAAATCAACTCCTGAAGAGGGGTGAAGAGCAGATAGATGAGGGGCAGGATAACAATGACGAAGAGGGGAACCTTGCCTAAGTAATCGGAATTGATGCCTAAAGTGAAGCTAAAGAGGCGCACGCCTTCAAACCCTTCAATAAAGGTGATCAAAAACCATTTTATGAGCGTACAGAGAGCGATGAGAGGAATGGAAATCAGAACCCCTTCGAAAGCGCTCCGCTTCCAATTCTTCCGCGTGAGGCCGTAAAAGCTTAAAGGATAGCCATGCGATTTCATCATCACGATGAGCCCGCAGGCAAAGAGAACAATGAGGGGGACCGAGATAATGGCAGTAGAAAGTCCCTCTTCTCCAAAGGTCGAGATGGCCTTGAGCGAAAAGACATATAGGACCAGCATCGTCAGAACATTGATCATGAAGCTTCCCATCGCAACTCTCGAGCGCGCTTCATGGAGCTGTCCCTTAAGAGAGTCGACGGTCACTTCATTGGCCTGCCTAAGCCTCAAGGAGAGCTCTGTCGCCAGATTTGTCGAAAGCTTAAAATAGGTCGGCTGCTCTCGGGACAGAAAGTCGATCTCCTCGATAATCCCTCGCATCTTCTGCCTCAGTCTTTCATAATTTGACTTTTCAGAAGAGAGCATCCGCGCTTCATTGATCGAGAGCGCAAGAAGCGTCGTGGGCTTGACCGCGCGCACCGTTGCCGAATGGGTTCCCTGTTCAATCAAGGACATTTCTCCGAAAATGTCTTCTTGGGTGAGTTTGGTCAGGCGGTGCCTTTGTTCGGAAGAGGGCTCTTTTTTAATGACATCGACCTCTCCTTCCAGAATCACGAAGAGATCATTGGCAAGATCTCCCTCGTGGACAATGTAATCGCCCGCATCGAATTGGATCTTACGCACCAGGGGGATAAGTTCGCGCATCTGCCGTTCCGTAAGCCCCCGGAAAAATCGGCTCCTTTGGAAGAGCCGGATTGCTTCCATGCTAATTTCCGTCATGTCTCTACTATTACCATGAAAACAGATTTGGGAAAAAGCGATACACTCTCTTCGCGCGGACAAAGAGATACAAAGCTCCTCCGAATATCTCCTTAAATGGACGTGGATCAAAGAGTTCCAGATAACGCTTCAGGGCGCCTGCATAGAGAGAGGCCTGAAAAAAATAATCCTTTTGCTCCATTGTTTCTCTCAATTTCTCTTCCGCGTAAGCCTCATCATCTTCTCCCAAAAAGTTGGATTTCCAGTCGAGAAGATAGTACTTTCCCTCTTTGAGAAAGGCGAGGTCAATGAATCCTTTGATCAGCCCCCTTGGGGAAGGGTGGACAAACTCAAATTCGGAAAGCACCTCGCCCGGCCTAAGCTGGCTCAAAGAAAAAGCCTCCCGCCCGTCTAAAAGGGGAAGGTGAAAGACCCCTTGTATCAGCGTACAGACCTCTTCTTCTAAGCCTTGAAGAGCGGTGGCTGCTATCTCATTTTCGACAAGAAGGCGGATCTTATCTTTGGCATAGGGAGAATAAAGCTCATAGAGGAAGATCTTATCAAAAAGGGCATGGAGCAGCACTCCTGTTTCCGCTCCAGGGGGAAGGGCGTGAAGAGTTGTCGCCGAGGGAAGTTTAAACGGCGCGCTTGCGCTCTCTTCTTTTCGCGTCAATGAAGAGAAGGAGAGAACAGGTTCTGCAGGAAAGGCGGGCGCGAAGGGATCCGGAGGAATCAAAGAGGGGAGGAGGGAAGCCGGGCTAAAGGGCGGACTCTCTTTGTTTGCAAGAACCTCAAGGGAAAAAGGAGCGGAGGCTTTCAGGTCATCAAGAAGGGAAAAAACGCGGTCGCGTGCAAGAGGAAGCTGCAAGGCATACACCCGCTCCAAATCGCACCCTTCTTCTTTTAAGAGAAGCCGGCCAAGAAAGATCTCCAGAGGAGAAGCCGTCCCCATCGGCACGTTGTTCTCTCCTTCGTCCAAGACGACGGGGATATAGACGCGCCTTTTTGCCCGCGTCAGCGCCACATAGAGCTGCCTGAGCTTTTCGGCATCCTTTTCAAGAAGGACGCTCTTTGTTCTCGGATCTAAAGAGAGGGGAACAAGCCACTCTTTTGTCTTCTCTTTCACAGAGACAAACTCTTCAAGCTTCAGGTGGCGTGAGGCAAGGGCCAAAGCAAAGACCACCTCAAACTCCAACCCTTTACTCATATGGAGCGTCAGGATCTGAACCCCTCCCAGGGCCGGGGAGGCAGGAAGCGGGGCTTTTTCTTCTTCATTTTTGAGGCGTCTAAGAAATTTTATCACCTCTTGCGGCTGCAGAGACTCTTGAGCCTCTTTCTCCATGAGAAGCGCTGCCAGGAGTTGGAGGTCGGCATACAGAGCGAGCTCTTTAGCGGCTAGCAGTCTCTCTAGGACGCCGCTCTGAAGCACTCTCTCGTAGAGAAGGCCCACGCCGCCCTCTCTCCACGCCTCTTTGAGCTCAAAGAAAAAGGGCTGGATGCGCGCAACCTCTTCGCGGCTTATGAGGCGCTGAAGATCCCATAGGAAAAGAGATGATCCCAACGCCCTTTTCAGCGCACTCAAGTCGCCGGGGGACCAGGCGGCTTCGAGAAGTTCTTTCATCGGAAGAAGAGCTAAAGAGCGCGCCGCCTCCTGTTTTCTTTTTAAAACAGCAGGGATGTTTTTACCGTGAAAAAAGAGCTGAAGGCGTTCTGCTTGAAAGCGATCTTTCACCAAAAAAGCCATCTGCTCCAGAGGAATTTCTCTCTCTTTATGCAGACGGACCGCTTCCTCTGCAAGAAAGGGAAACAAGAGATCGCATTCGATCTGAAGCGTCGGCCAGCTTCCCTCTCTTCCTAATCTCCCTTCGGAGAGAAAAAAATGGACGCTCTTCTTTCCATCTTCAATCTCTGACGCGCTCTTTCCGGGGGCAGGGGAGAGCGCCGGACAAGAAAGGGCTTTTTTTTGCGCAGGAAGAGGAAGCCAGGACTTAGTATAGGAGAAGAGGGTATTGAGCGCATGGATCAAAGAGGGCTCAGAGCGATAATTAGTAGTGAGAAAAAAATGTCTCTTTTTTGAAAAGAGCGAAGCGGCCAAAAGATAGGAATAGACATCCGCTTTTCGAAATCCATAGATGGCCTGCTTCGGATCTCCGACAAGATAGAGGGAGGGAGCCGCCTCTGGCCTGTAAAGCCGCTTGACAATCCTCCATTGGATGGGATCGGTGTCTTGGAATTCATCCATGATGACGGCCCGAAACTTCTCTCTCACTCTAATAAGAATCTCAGGGTCGCAAAGAGCCTCTTCCGTCTTTTTCAAAAGAGCGTCGGGAGAAAGCTCTTCTTGCTCCGAGGCGAGGGCCTCCATGCGCTTGTGCGCCCCGGATGCCAGGCGCAGCAACAACTGCCTGGGATCCTTTCCTTGAGAAATGAGGGGAAGAATCTCTTCGTTCAAAGCCTGGGCTAAACCGGGATAATGAAGAGCGCTTGTTGAAGGAGGAAAAGAGCGCGCCTTTTTGTTTGAAAGAACCATTTTTTCTAAAAAAAACTCCCGCTGCCGAAGGCAGGCGTCAAACTCTTGCTTTTCAACCTCTCCTTTTTCTAATAGCGAAGAGAGCAGCTCCATTTGCTCCTTAAAGGCAGGACCTGTCATCTCCTTGTAACAGGAGGCGTGGGTTTGAAAGTCGACAAGAAGCCTCTCTTGAGAGAGCAAAAAACGCCGGGAGAGCGCCGCTATCCTTTCTCGAAAGGCAACAAAGAGCTCTCCAAATTCCAGGAAGAGGGGGATCTCTTTATCTTTTTGAATCAAAGCGTAAAGCTCGTCCGCGAGCTTGTAGAGATCCCCGCCTCCTCGGCTTAAGAGATGGCGGATTTGAGAGGCTGAAAAGCTCGGCGGGCAGAGTTCCGTCCGGAAAGCGTCAAAAAGCGTCTCTTTCCATTGTACGTTTAGGCTATCGGAGGCGCTGTCGTAAAGGTCCAGTCCAACCCCTGCTTCAAAGGCGGTCTCCTTCAGAAGCCGATGACAAAATCCATGGATCGTAAAGATAGGCGCCTCCTCAAAACAGAGAAGAGCCGCTTCCACGCGCTTGGCCGCCTCGTAGACTCTCTCCTCTCCTGATTCGAGAAGAGCGTTGAGATAGTCCCACTCGGAGCTTTTAGCGCTCAGCTGCGCATGCGCTGCTTCTAAATGGGAGCGGATACGCCGCTTGAGCTCGCGTGTGGCAGCGCGCGTAAAAGTCACAACCAAAATTTGATCCAACGTTAAGGGGGCCTCTTTTTCAAGAAGTAGGCGCAAAACAAGGTGCTGAATGGCAAAGGTCTTCCCTGTGCCTGCGGAAGCCTCCAGGAAGAGCCCTCCTTCCACCTTCAAGTTTCGATCCAACACGTCAAAGGAGAACATCCATCGCCTCGCAAAGCAGCAAAGACCAGCGGGAGATCATCCCCTCCGCATCTCTCTTTTTTTCCCGCGCAAAGAGCCATTCCAGATAGGGATCCGATCCCGAAATAGCGATCTCTTTTTCTAAAGAAGCGAGCCTCTTTTGCAGATCGGCCCCGTCTTTTCTTAAAAAAGCTTCGGCAAAGCGCGGCAGGAAAGGGCTCATCCGCCGCTCGCTCTCTTCCAAATAACTGAGATAGCGCCCAAGCGCTAAGAGAGGATCTTGGATAGACAAGCTCTTGACTTTCCCCGCTTTGGTAAGAAGAAGCTTCTTTTCTTCTAGCGCCGGATGCGAAAGGCACTGGAAGACGAGGAAGGCGGGCCACGCTTTAACCAGATCCTCGATCTTATCTCTTCCATGAAAAAGCAAGCCCTGCAAAGAGATTCCTCGAAGCGTCCCGACAATTTTTACCCTTCTTCCGTCCGGCATGGCAGCCTCTAGGGCGGGGAGGTGTAAAGTCCCTGCAAGGGGCTCTAAAGGTTCTTGAAGATCCTCCCGAAGTAGAATCGTCAAGAGGCCTTTTAGATCGACGCCGCATGCCTCAAGTCCGCGTTTGTACACCTCTCTCTCTTCTTCAAGGGCCGCTTTTGCAACCTCTCGAAAATGCCAAAGAGGGAGCTCTCCTTTAGCCTCGGCTTGCATCACAAGCTCATCAAAAGGAAGGCATGGGTCCAGGCGGGAGAGACGGGCCTTATCGTAGGAAGAGAGCGTAAACTCTCTTATCTCTTGCTCCTCTTTTTCAAAATAGATCCCCAAAGTCTCATTGAAGAAAAATTGAATGGGATGGCGCGCTAGCTTTAGGAGCTGTTGTACAGAAACCCTCCTGTCGCCCTGCTCTTTTTTTTCCTCCTCGCTCTGGTCAAAAAGAGAGGACTCTTCTCTTAAAGGAGTGAGATAGTAGCTTTTAGCTGCGGCAAAATGAGAGAGAGAGAGGGAGCGAAAAGAGCTCTTCTCGTCAAAATACGAGGCATCAAAACTAAAGAGAGGATGCTGAAAAAAAAGAGAGTCGATCGCGCGCTCCCTCTCCTCTCCTCCTTTTTCAACATGAGAAAAGAGCTCCTGCACAAAAAGAGAGGGCATGAGCTCTCCTCCCTCTTCGTCGGAAGAAGTGGAACAGCTGATCACAAGACTCTCTTTTGCAAGCAGCAACACCTCCAAAAAGAGGTTTCTCTCTTCATCCAGATTTGAGGGAATGTCAAAGCCGGGGTCAAGAAAAGGATTCTTTCTCTCTGTTCGGGGAAACGCCCCCTCCTGCATCCCTAAAAGAAAGAGAACAGAAACAGAGGGCACGCTGCCTTCTTTTAAAGGATGGAAAGAGACAACTTCTCGATTTGAAGAAATCGGACTCTCTTCTTTTTGCTGAAAAAACTCTTTTAAAATGCACCCCATTCTTTCAGCAGTCACTTTCTTTCGGTCTAAGCTGCTTGAGGAAAAGAGCTTACGCCCTATCCTTTCAAGCTCTAAAAAAAATCTCTTTTCTTCCTCTTTAATCAAGAAAAAATTTCCGGCCATCTCGGAAAAGAATCGAACCCACTCGCTAAACCCCAGCTTTTTCTCTTCCATCTCCAAAGTGGCTTTGTAAATCCTTTGAATAGCGTCAATCCCTTTTCCCAAGAGTTCCGCCTCTGTCAAGCTCACCAAAGGCAAGGGGGCAAGATCTAAGGAAAAATAAAAAGGGGTTCTCTCAAGTGTCGCAAGACCAAAAAGAAGTCGCTCAAAGCTCCACTCCCATGTTCCGGTGCGCACTAGAAAAGATCCTTCTTCTCCTTTTAGGATCCGCTCTCGATGGGTGCGATCAAAACCCCACAACAGGGCGCTCTTTCGCATCCAGCTGCAAAAACATTCTGCGTCAGAGGGATCCATGTTGCATCCTTTTCGGAAAGAGGGAAAAGAGAAGAGCTTGAGCACCTCCTCTTTCTCAAAACGACTCCCCCTTAAGGAGAGAAGATGTAAAAATCCTTGAGCAAAAGAGAAAGCATCTCTTTTCTTACACTCGAAAAGAGCAAAAGGGAGGGGGTTCTCCCGGGCGCCCAAAACAGCTTCGATATAGGGAAGATAGCTTTTTAGATCCGGCGCCAAAACAGCCATCTCCTTCAAGGCGACGCCTTTTTTTGCAAAGGATAGAAGATTTTCTTTTAAAATCTCCACTTCCCGATATCTGGAAGGCGCTCTGTGAAGCTGTATCGTGGGATCGAAGAGAGAGCCGTGAAGCTCCTGTTCGGGATTGCGCAAATGGTAAAAATCCGCCTGCACCCTTTTCAGAAGCGTTTGGGGCTCCGGAGGTTCTGCATACCGCTCTTCCACAAGAGCCTCCTCGTCTTCCAAAAGAGAGAGAAGCTTCCGGCGCTCTTTTCCAAAGTTGGCAAGAAAGCGATTGGGCTGTTTTAGATAGTGTTCTACCTCTCTTCTCTCAGGAAAAGAGACCTTCCTCTCCCTTCCTCTTTTTTCCACATAAAGCGTCTCGCGATCGGATAGGAGGTCTCCGAGGAAGAACGGGCTTGGAGAAAGGAGATAAAAAATGGATGCGCTCTTTTTAAAAAGCTCGCGATAAAGAGAGGGAAGGGAAAAGAATCCGAAGAGATGCACAGGAGGAAGGACGAGGTCTTGGAAAGACTCAAGAGGAAAGGTCCATCGGTCTCTAAAGATCTTTTTCCAAAGCTCCTGCTTCCATCCCTCTTTTTGCAGCCACTCTTCTAAAAATCCCTTCCCGTAAAGACCATAGGATAAAAAAAGAGCGCTCAGATGGCGGGCAACAGAGCGGATCCTCCCCTCTTTTTTTTGGGGCATGGCGTTAAGATAGCCTAACAGAGGATGCTCTCTCTCTTTTTCTTCCATGCAAGCGATCTCTTCTTCCAAAAGCAAAGAGAGCTCCCACCAGGAAGGAAGCCTCTTTTTCTCTTGCGTTTTTTCTAGGGAAAAAGAGAGAAATCCTTCAATGGAATCAAAGCGCATTCCTGCAGCAATGCCCCATTTGGGATCTTTTGCCAGAGCATCGAGGAGTCTGTTTTTCAAAGAAGCGCCGGGAACGAGCACAACTCTTTGAGCAAAAAGAGCTCCTGTAAAGAGATGTTCTCCCAGGGCCTCGGCGAGCCTTTCAAAACGATTGCTCACAACAACCTTACACAAGGCCTTCTTGCAAGACGGCGCCGCACCCATGCCAGCTGCTCCCATATCATTTCTTTCTGTTTTGCATTTCTTTTTCGTGCTATAAACTCTTTTTAGCCAGATAGGACTACTTCCGTGTTCTTATGATTCGTCTTTTTCGAAAACCTCCTCCTCAAGGCTTTCAGCGGCACTCCTTGGGATTTCTCAATATCGCCCAGTTTTTGGGCGTAGTAAACGACAATCTTTTTAAACTTATCCTCGTCTTCATGCTCATCCAGGCGCAAGGAGAGAAAGAGGCAAACACGATTCTCTCGCTTGCCGGCGCTGTCTTCGTCATCCCCTTTTTGCTCTTCTCTTCCTCAGCGGGAGTCTTGGCAGACCGCTACAGCAAGCAGCGGATTCTACGTTACATCAAAGCCGTAGAGATTGTCATCCTCGTCCTTGCGCTCCCTGCCTTTGCCTTCAAAAGCGGGCTTGCGGGCTACTCGCTTCTCTTTCTTCTGGCTGCGCTTCATGCCGTCTTCGGGCCATCCAAGTACGGCATCATTCCGGAACTCGTTTCGAAGGAATCCATCCCCAAGGCAAATGGCCTAATCACCTCATTTACCTATCTCGGCATCATCATCGGCACCTTCTTTGCCTCCTTCATGACCGAAATCACAAATTACAACTTCCTTCTGGTCGTCTCCTTTTCTCTGATCCTGGCAATAATGGGGTTTATCGCCTCCTTCGGCGTGCGCTACACGCCGCCGCAAGGCTCAAAAAAACGCTTCAACCCCTACTTTATCCGGGAGATCTTTAAAACCCTGCATTCCGTCCGTTCCGAAAGGCATCTTCTTTTAGCCGTCAGCGGCTCTGCTTTTTTTCTCTTCATCGGCGCGTTCGCCCAACTCAACATCATCCCCTTTGCCATGCAATCTTTGGGCCTCTCGGAGGTCGCAGGCGGATACCTCTTCCTCTCTACTGCCTTTGGGATCGCCCTGGGCTCATTTTTGGCAGGCAAGTCCTCTCGAAAAGGCATCGAACTCTCCCTTTCTTGTTTCGCAGCTCTTTTTATCGCTCTTTTTTTGCTCTCTCTTGCCCTCTTTTCCCACTCTCTCTTCCTGACGCTCCTTTTCCTCTTTCTTCTCGGAACCTGCGGCGGAGCTTTTATCGTACCCTTGGACTCCTTTGTTCAAGTCTTCAGCCCCGATGAAAAAAGAGGCCAGGTCATCGCTGCGTCCAATTTTTTAGGCTTTACCGGCGTTTTGATCGCCTCTTTTGCAATCTACCTCTTTGGAGAAGTGCTGCACCTCTCCTCTGCCGGGGGCTTTCTGCTGCTCGGCGTGATCACCTTTTTCTTTGCTCTGCTTCTGATCTTCCGCCTCTCCGACACACTCTTTCACTTCCTTTCAAGAAAACTTCTCATTCCCCGGTACTTTTTAGAAAAACCGGACCTCTCCCTCCTCGCGACCTACCCCTCCGCTCCCCTCATCGCCTGCCGGCTCTCCTCAAAAGAGACCCTTCTCCTTATAGGCGCCGTCCCTCATCTTCGCCTCTTTTTCCTAAAAGGAAAGAGGCGCCTCTTCCCCTGGTTTGAAAACCTCTTCTACTCCCTGCACCTCATCTCGCATGATGCTACGCTTCCGCGACTCATCGAAGCTAAAAAAAGAGCGGTAAAAAATGATGAGCGCATCTGCCTTGTCGGCGAAGATCTTCTTTCCGAAGTGAGACAGCCCACCCTCCTAAAGACTCTTTTCACCCTGGGTGCAGCGGATGTTCTTCAAATAGACTTCGCCTGGGACGCCGACAAGAAACAAGCGACCCTCACTTTTTCAAAAGTAGCTATATAGGCTAAAAAGCGTAGATGAAATCCACCTCGTACTGCTTGAATCGGCGGAAGGGGCCGATACGCGAGTTCAGCGTGATGGACTGCTTCCAGGACTGCTTGACGACGAGGTTATCCGTCAGCATGTAGTTAAAGTTGATGAGATAGCCTTGAAAATTTGTATTTCCCGCGGCCGTTTTTCGGGTTGTGGGGATGTTGTTGTTGGAATAAAAAGAGGTATTGGCGGCATTTCCGATTCCCACTCCTCCGACATCGTAATCCGGGATGGCCTGGGCGGCAACGGCCTGGTAGTAGGTCTCAAACGCCCAATCCCCCTGCTTTCTAGTCATTCCAATTAAAAACCCTGCATAGGCGGCCCAGGCCGCGCGCTGGTAGGCGGTAATAGAACGCGCTTTGGCTTCGTGATTGTAAAGACCGGCCATGTAGAGCTCGAGATTTTGGTTGAGCCACTTAGGAACACACCTAAAGCCCAGGAGGAATTGTGAAATTAAAAAGTCGAATTTTAACTGGTCGAGGTGGCTGTAATTAGTGTGCTTGGTGTCCCAGTCGATAAGAGAATATTTTGCATAAAGCCCGGTATTGAAGATCTCAAGCAGGCCGATCTCGCCTACGTAGCCGTAGTGGTCTTTGCGTTGATCGATAATAAAGACCGCAGGATGGACATAAAAATTCCCGAGCGTCTCAAATCCCTGATCGTATTTAAAGATCACTCCGTCAAAATTGGCATTGAATTCCGCTCTGGAATCAAAGAGCGTCGTAAGATTGCGACGGCCGACCTCGCAATCTAACGTCAACGCCTCTTGTTCCAGAAGACGGACTCCCCAATAGGCCTTGTCGAGTTTAATCTTATCAGCAGTGCCGCCGAAGAGCCCGGCCTTGTTCTTAAATTTGAGCTTGGCGGACATCCAGGTGCGGTCGGTGCGGTAGTCAAAGATCAGTCCAAAGCCAATATCAAAGCCGCGGGCGGCCACATCCGTCGCTCCTCCGGGAGCGCGCTGCCTCAGTCCATTCAGGCGCTCATTGGAGTCCTGAAATTCTGTGCTCACCTCCGCGCTAATTGAAAGATTTCCGCCGATTTCTTTCAAGGTTACTTGGCGTTTGGTATTGATAAACTCCCGAATCGACTTGACTTCGCGATCATCGAGCTGTTCCGTGGCCGTTTCCACGGTATCGGCAGAGAGCTTTGAAAAGACCAGAGCGGCAGAAAAGAGCACGAACGAGGAAAAAAACCGATTCATAACAGCGACTAAACAAGAAGAAAGTAAAAATCTTAATGAAATTTTTCTTTCCCTGCAAGGCTAAAACTTCACGTCGAAAAAAAGAGAAAACCCCTCTTCATCATAAAAGCGCGCTTCGAAGTTGATGGCGAAATAGTCTTTTGGAAAGAGGCCAAATCCCACGGTTCCGCCCAGGGGATGTCGATTCTTGAGAAGAAACGAGCGCTCCGGCAGCGCCTTCTTTGACACTCCTTCAATGCGATCTCTAACTTCGGTGTAGCGTATTCCCAAATAGGGCGCAAAAAAAACCCATTGATACGAAAGCGCCCCGGCTCCTTGCAATCTCCTGATCCTCCACTTCGCATCGCTGGCGACGGAGGTGTTTCCAAAAGAGATTTTTCTGACAGGAAGATGCGCCGCGATAATTTTCCCGTCGAACCCCAGCGTCGCCCGTTTCCAGTAAAAGGCGATAAAGCGGCCTCCTCCTCCCCAGGCGGGATGGAAGGGAGTTTCATACTTCCGCTCCCGAAGGCCCTCCGAGGGAGCATGTGATAAGCGCGTCCTCATCGCTCCGGCCAATCCATACACCTCAAATTGATTTAAGATATTGACAATCAGCAGGCCGGCATGGAGCTCGCTTTGAAGGCGCCTTCCCTTGCTCGCAACGCCCTCTTCCGTTTTAAAACTAGACCTCCAGGTGACATCCCCGAGATATTCCCCCTTCAGGGAAACGAAATTCTCTAAGGGAAGAATGAGCCCGCGCTCCATCGCTTGCGGAAAAGCAGGATTGCCTTGTGGAAGCGCCTTCAACGAGGAAAAAGCGCAAGAGAGAAAAAACGCAAGAAAAAAAACCACTCCTGTCATGAAATGTTCCTGTTCATCTAACAGATTTTAGAGCGGCTTGGCTTATGATGAAAGCAGTTTTGCAAGGAAGAACGAAAAAAAACCGTCCCGAAAAATCCCTTTCACCGTGAATCACCGTCTCCAAAAAAAAACAAAGTCGAGCACTGCAAAATCAAATCCAATCTTATTAACCCGAGCCTCAAACAGGTGACAATCTGCTTGTTGCGTCTTTGCCCTATCGATTCTCGCTCGGAATCCTTCGTATTCAAGAATGTTATTCCTCGCGAGAATCGATCTGGCTTTGCCTCACAGCGCATCTTGTCACCTATTTGAGTCTCGGGTTAATACTTTCGTTTTTTTCTGAAATAATACTTCTTAATAAAGAGCTTGACTCCTTCCATCCAATAACTTTACCTTGCTTTCTTAATTGTTTTTCATCATTTGCATAGATCAAATAGGAGTTCTGTGGCTTGACATTGGCAAGTTTATTCCAATAATCAAGCCCTCGGAAGGAGTCGCTTGCAACACTTTTCCCTGCTTTTATTTCTATAGGGTAACATTGATCGCCTTGATCTAAAATACAATCAACTTCATGCGCTCCTCCGCTATCACGCCAAAAATATAATGAAGGACGAAGCCCCTCATTGCACTGTTGCTTATAGAGATCGGAAATGATGAAAGACTCAAACACAGCTCCCTGAAAATGTGAATTGCTTAACGCTTCTGGAGAGTCGATTCTTAAGAGCGAACACGCTAGACCAGTATCAAAAAAATACAGCTTCGGGGTTTTAACTAATCTTTTATTAAAATTTTGAAAATGAGGTTCTAAAAAAAATAAAACATAGCTTGCTTCTAATATAGAAAGCCATTCTTTGGCAGTAGGAGAAGATATGCCCGTTTCAGCGGCTAAAGCATGGACATTGCATAATTGGCCAATTCTACCAGCACATAATTGAACAAATCGCCGGAAGGTAGCTATATTTTTGGGTGTTATGAACTGCCCGACATCCCTCTGAATGTAGGATAAAATATAAGAAGGGTAAAATTCTGTAGGTAAAATATTTTCGGCATAAATTCTTGGATACCCACCATAGAACATCATTTCGTTCAGAGCTCCAGAGGTTAATTTGTTTTCAAAAAGCTCTTTATTAGACAGCGGTAAAAGATTTAATATGCCAACTCTGCCGGCTAAAGACTCGGTAATTGCTTTATTTACCAAAAAGTTTTGTGATCCTGTTAAAATAAAGTAACCAGGCCGTTTTTTTTTGTCCGCTTCCAATTTAATATACGTTGTAAGCTTTGGGGCATACTGAAACTCATCTAAAATGATCCCATGCTCATTCTCATTGGTTGATAAAAAGCCTTCAGGATCTTCCAATGCAAATATCTGTGTCATCTCATTGTCTAAACTCAAAAATTTATGCTTTTGAAAAACATTTTGAACTAGCGTTGTTTTTCCTGACTGCCTGGGCCCTAATAAGGCAACAACCGGAAATTTGGCATATTTTTTTAAAGTTCCGGCCAACTCTCTCGAAAACATTCTAAGCTCCTGAATTTCAGATCTTTTTGGCAACCTTAACTCATCACCTTAAAACAGTCAAGAATTTAAGAGTCAAAATAGCGTCTATTTTAAAGTGACGCTTTAAACCAGGCAGCAAGATCTGCGGGCTGCCGCTTTCCCCCATCTTAGACATGGCTCTTACGGGCCGGGTTTTCGCCGTAGGAGGGATGAACTGCTCCTTGTCTTTTGAAAGAGATCTCGTTACAATTCTAACTTTGCCCATTTTACCGGTGATATTACCATGTTTATTAAAGTTAAGGATCGAGGAAAATTAGAATTCAAGGACGGAAGCTGCGCAAAGGAGGTCGCCGACGCGCTCAATCTGACATCTCCGCACGAAGCGGTCGCCGTCTCGATTAACGGCGTCTTTCGAGACTTCTCGACCCCGTTGGCAGAAGGCGACGAAGTGATCTTTTACAATTTTGAGAACAAAGAAGGAAAAGAGGTCTTCTGGCATTCCTCCGCACACGTCTTGGCGCAAGCCGTTTTGCGCCTCTGGCCCAAGGCTACTCCAACGATTGGACCTCCCATTGAAAATGGATTCTACTACGATTTTGCCAACCTGGAGATCTCGGATAAGGATTTTGAGCTCCTGGAGCAAGAGATCCAAAAAATTCTCAAGGAGAATTATCTCTCCCTCCGCTTTCACTTTAAGGACAAAGAAGAGGCAATCGAGCGCTTTGATCACAACCCCTACAAAACCGAGCTGATCGAAGGGTTTGAAGAAGGACCTATCACCGCCTATTCCCAAGGGGAGTTTTTTGATCTGTGCCGCGGCCCTCACCTGTATAATCTGGGAAAGATCAAAGCTTTTAAGGTTCTCAAGACCGCAGGAGCTTATTGGAGAGGAGATTCCAAGCGCGAGATGCTCACGAGGATCTACGCCATCTCCTACCCCGACCGCAAGCAGCTTCAGGACTATCTCGCCCTGCTCGAGGAGGCAAAAAAACGGGATCACAAGCTTCTCGGCCCCAGGCTCGATCTCTTTTCACTTCAGGAAGAGGCTCCCGGAATGCCCTTTATCCATCCTAAGGGAATGATCATCTGGAATGCGCTTCTTGCCTTTTGGAGAGAGCTTCATCAAGAGGCGGGATATATCGAGATCAAAACTCCGCAGCTGATGAGCCAAGAGCTGTGGGAGCGCTCGGGCCATTGGATGTACTACAGAGAGAACATGTACGCCTTTTCCATCGAAGAGCGCAACTTCGCCATCAAGCCGATGAGCTGCCCCGGCTGCATGCTCTATTTCAAAACAAAGAGCCATAGCTACCGGGAATTCCCTTTAAGGATTGCGGAATTTGGCCACGTCCACCGGCACGAACCCTCCGGAGCGTTAAGCGGCCTCTTTCGCGTCCGCAGCTTCCATCAGGACGACGCCCACCTGTTCATGAGACCATCAGACATCAGGGAGGAGATCTTAGACCTCTTTGCTCTGGTTGAGAAGATTTACAGCGCCTTTGGGCTTAGCTATTCCCTGGAACTCTCCACACGGCCCGAAAAGAGCATCGGCTCCGCCCAAGAGTGGAAGATCGCGACAGAAGGGTTGAAAGGCGCTTTAGACGAGTGGGATGAACCTTACCAGATCAACGAGGGCGAGGGGGCCTTTTACGGACCGAAGATCGATCTGCACGTCCGCGACGCCCTGGGCCGGCGCTGGCAGTGCGGCACCATTCAGCTTGACATGTCCCTTCCCGAAAAATTTGAACTCGAATACACGGATTGCGACGGAGAGCGCAAACGGCCTGTGATGATCCATCGAGCCATTTTTGGGTCGATTGAACGCTTCTTTGGCATTCTGATTGAACATTTTGCCGGCAGGTTTCCCCTCTGGCTGAGTCCGCATCAGGTACGCATCCTCACCGTTGCAGACCGCCACATCGAGAGGGCGCGCCATGTCGAACGCGAGATCAAAAAGAGCGGGCTGATTTGCGACGTCGACGACAGCAACGAATCGGTTTCAAAAAAAGTCAGAAACGCCCAACTCTTGCAGATCAACTACATTTTGACAATTGGCGATAAAGAACTTGAAAATAAAACCGTCAATCTGAGAACAAGGGATAATGTTGTTCATGGAGAAGTGGCCCTTCCGCACTTCCTGGAAAACTTAAGAGAGGAAAAGAATCAAAGGGTACTACCTAAACAAGCGCCAAGATGCGCTGCGCGGCAAAGCCAGATCGATTCTCGCGAGGAATAACATTTTTTTTAGATGTCTAAGATCATTGCAGTCAGTAGTTTTAAAGGGGGGACGGCCAAGACCTCTACAGCCTTGCATGTGGGAGCGGCGCTTGCGCTTTTTCACAAAAAAAAGGTCCTTTTGATTGATTTTGATGCGCAAGCCAACTTGACAACAGGCCTCGGTTACGATCCGGACAGGCAAGACAGCCTTGCGCCTGTGCTCCAAGGCAAAAAAAAGATCCAGGATGTGATCGTCAAGACCGGAGTGAAAAATCTTCATCTTCTTCCCGCAGACACCTGGCTGGAGCGCATCGAGGTGACAGGGGTGCTGGCAGCCGACCGCTACTCCCATGAACGCCTTAAAGCGCTGCTCAAAACTTTAAGCTATGAGATCATCCTCATCGACACTCCCCCCTCGCTCTGCTGGCTCACGGAATCTGCGCTCATCGCCGCAGAGCACTCGCTTATCTGCGCAACGCCGGAGTTTTACAGCGTGAAAGGATTGCAGCGGCTCTCTCACTTCATGAAAAACATCGCCGAGCGTCACCCCTTTTCGATTGTAGGCGTCGCCCTCTCTTTTTGGAATGAGCGGGGAAAGAGCAACCAAGCGTTTTTAGAAGTCATTGAAGAGACTTTTCCAGAGCGCCTCTTCCAGTCGAAGATTCGAAGAGATATCCGCATCTCCGAAGCCTCGGTCTTTGGAAAACCCGTCTTTAAAACAGCCCCAAAAAGCAGAGCGGCGCACGATTACCTTTCTTTAACAAAGGAAGTGCTGGCTCGTATTTATACGCAAGTTGACTCAAGAATCGGTTTTGGGCCGCGCCCAAGCCCCGGGGTTGTCCTATCGTAAATGGGTCCATATTAGTTTAATATTGACCCACTTACGATAGGCCAACCGCGGGAGTTTTTGCGCTGGCCAAAAACCGATTCTTGGATCAACTTGTGTACAAGTGAGGAGACAAAAGATGGTAAAAGTCAATTCCATGCTGGCAAAAAGGCTTAAAAACGCCACAGAAAAATTATCCAAGATGACAAGCCTGGCCCATCTCTCTTCAAGCGGCAATCTTTCGAGTTTTTCCGGACTCTTTCGCGTGACGCCCTTAAGCGATTTTGAACGCCATCGCATTGAGAGCATCCTCTCCGAATACAGTCAGGGCGAAAAGCAGGATATTCAAGACGACCTGCTGACTCTTGCCAACATCTCTTCGGAAGTGAAGGCCATCAACAATCAGGCCGCCATCCTTCACGGAGAAAGAATCAAAAAGGCGCAGGAAATTTTGAAAAAATACCGCGACGGCGCCTTTTCCGCCTGGCTGATCGCTACCTATGGCAATCGCCAAACACCCTACAACTTTCTTCAATACTTTGAGCTCTATCGCGCCCTCCCCCATATCCTCCATTCCAAGCTCGAGGAAATGCCAAGGCAAGTCATCTATGCGCTCGCCAGCCGCTCGGGTTCGTTGAACGTAAAAGAGGAGATCATAAAAAATTATCGGGGCGAGCCCAAACAAGAGCTGCTCTCCTTGATCCGCCAAACCTTTCCTCTTGCTCAAGAAGACAGGCGCGCTCAAGATATCGCTGAACTCATCATCTCCTCTTTAAAGCGGCTCCAAAGACTCTTCCACGAGCCCCATTTTGTACCCACGGAGGATCAAAAGAGGCGGCTTTGTCAGCTCTTGGACGCCTTCAAATCTTACGCAAAGCAAGGTCCATGAGCCTTTCTTCCCGCTATGAAACTCCCCTTTCTACGCGCTATGCCAGCCAAGAGATGTCCTATCTCTTTTCTCCCGTCTTTAAATATACAACCTGGCGCTCTCTTTGGATTGCCCTTGCCAAAGGAGAGAAGCGGCTCGGCCTTCCTATCACAGAAGCGCAAATCAAAGAGCTCGAAGCCCAAAAGAAGACGCTCAACCTGAAACAGTGCCTCCGATATGAAAAACAATTCCGCCACGACGTCATGGCCCACATCCACGCCTACGGCAAGCTCTGTCCCAAGGCTCGAGCCATCATCCACCTGGGAGCGACCTCCTCCTTTGTGACGGACAATACCGATCTGATCCAAATGCAACAGGGACTCAAGCTCCTTCTACAAAAGTTCCCCGCCCTTCTTCGCGCGCTCTTTATCTTCGCCAAAAAGCACGCCTCTCTTCCCTGTTTAAGCTTTACCCATCTGCAGCCCGCGCAGCCCACAACTGTCGGCAAGAGGGCCTCTTTGTGGCTTCAAGACTTCCTTCTGGACTTTCAAGAATTGCAACGACGCTGCGACGAGCTGCCCTTTTTAGGCGTCAAGGGCGCGACGGGAAGCCAGGCCTCTTTCCTTACCCTCTTTCAGGGAGATGAAAAGAGAGTCGAAGCGCTCGACCGCTACGTCACCAAGGCGATGGGATTTGCAAAAAGCGTCTCTCTCTCCTCTCAAACCTATTCCAGAAAGTGGGATCAGCTCCTCGTAAGCTCCCTCGCCTCTTTTGCAACGTCCGCTCATAAAATGGCTTCGGACATCCGCCTGCTCGCCCACTTAAAGGAGGTGGAAGAGCCCTTTTTAAAAAGCCAGGTCGGCTCCTCTGCCATGCCCTACAAGCAAAATCCTCATCGTTCCGAGCGCATCTGCTCGCTCGCGCGCTATCTCATCTCGCTGAGCGAAAACCCCGCCTATACGGCGGCCGCCCAATGGCTCGAGCGCAGCTTAGACGATTCTGCAAACCGCCGCTGCTCTCTCCCTGAGTCCTTTCTGTGTGCAGACGCGCTTTGCAACGAACTCATCCACCTGACAAGAGGGCTTACCGTCTCCGAGCGCTTCATCAAAAAACACCTGGAGGAAGAAATTCCCTTTCTTGCTCTGGAAAACATTTTGATGGAATCTGTCAAAAGAGGAAAAGAGCGCCAAACCATCCATGAATGCTTGCGCAGCCACGCGCTTAAAGCTAAAGAGCAACTCAAAAAGACCGGCATCCTCCCCGACCTCTTGGGCGCTCTTGCCCAAGACCCCCAAATCGCGCTCTCTGACGAAGAGATTAAAAGAGCGGCATCCGAAAGCTCCCTTGTGGGACTCGCCCCCTCTCAAGTGATGCGCTTTTTGAACGAAGAAATCGCTCCTCTTCTTGCTTCTCTTCCCCCCTTAAAGGTTAAGATCCCCGATCCCCAAGTGTAATTGGAAGCCCAAGGCTCTTCCACGCTCCAAATCCCCCTTCGTACACCTTGATTTTTCCAAAAGGAAAGCCCTTGTGGATGAGAATGCGCGCCGCACTCAGACTGGACGAACAAAGACCCTCCCCGTCAGTTCCGCTGCAATAGAAGACTTTATCTTTGTCTTGCGGAATTTCTGCAAGCCGCCCTTCCAACTCTGTCAGAGGAATGCTCACTGCTCCTTCGATATGACCTTCTTCAAACTCTTTTACATCTCTCACGTCGACGAAGAGCACGTCTGTAAAACTCCTGTACATGTACCACACTTCTTCGGTCCCTATGCGAAGGGGCTCCTCTTCGCCTTTTACGATCACTCCTGTGACAAGCGGAAAACGATACCGCTTCCAAAAGGAGATTCCATCCAGATTCCAAACATGTTTAAAGCCCATCTTGCGTAAAGAGATCGCCACCCATCCCGACCGATGGCCCGCTCCACAGTAAGTCACTACCATTTCATCCTTAGGCGTCTTTTCCAAAATCTCCATTAATGCGGGATCTTTTCGATCAAATTGGCTCTTGGGAAAATGAAGCGCCCCAGGAATGTGCTCTTCTTCAAATTCATTTTTTTCTCTCACGTCCAAAAGAAGAATCTTCTCCCTCTTTTGCTTGCGTTCATAAAGCTCCTTAGAGCTGATGCGGATAGGCCTCTCCTGTACCTCTTTAGATCGCAAGACAAAAGCGCTGAGCCGCGCGCGCATAAAATGCTCCCTCTTCCATCCTGTAAACTCCGGCATGAGCGCGGCAAAGAGAAAAAGAACAACAAAAAGCTTTCTTTCTTTCAGTTTTGTCATCTTTTTTTTAAGAGAGTTCAAGCCTTCGACTTCTCGAGCAGCTCCTGATAGGCGCTCTGCAGTTTTTTTCGCGTCTCCTGCATCAGGGCGTGCGCCATCTTGGCCTCGTCCATCTCTTTGAGCGCCTTTCTAAGCAGCAGCATCTCTTGCTGGAGGTGCTGCTTAGAATATAAGTCAGCACTCTCTGCAAAATATCTTTTCAAGGCCTTCTTAAAAGGACTCTCTTCTAAAGAAGGGGCGAGATCTTCTAAAAAATCGAGATCTGCCAGCGAAGAGAGTATATTTTTTCTTCTCTTTTTTCTCATAGGAACTATACCGAAAGCACTTCAAAAATTAGATTTGGGCCGACGCGAAAGCTCCCCCAGGCTCGACGATCGCACGTCGCCCAATATGACAATAGGGGGCAAGATGCGATCGTTGAACCCCGAAGCATTGGCGCAGCCGAAATTCCAATTTTTCAAGCGCGTTCAGTATAAAGTAAATAATTACTTCTAATCCCCTTCATACAAATACTTGTCTATTTTTTCAAGATATAGCCCAATTAATCGACGTCTTTTTCCATTTTTGCAAGAAGGCATTTGTTTTGGAAAAATGACGACAGCCGAAAAAACCGCTAGAGGCGGAATAGGGCGAAGGATGAGCCGCCATCAAGACAAGATGAGGCCCCTTGCCCATCTGAATGATCCGGTGGTATTTTTCTTGAGCGGACTTTCCCCAAAGAAGAAAGACCAAGGGATCTTCTCTTTTAAAGAGAAGCCGAATGACTGCATCGGTAAATTGCTCCCATCCTTTGCCAAAATGGGAGCGGGGCGCGTTAGCGCGCACGGTAAGGGTCGCATTGAGCAAAAGCACTCCCTGCCGCGCCCAGGGCGTTAAACAGCCCGTGGCGGGCGGATCGATCCTTGCATCTTCTTTAAGTTCGATAAAGATGTTCTTAAGAGAGGGCGGCTTCTCGATTCCGCAGGGAACGCTAAAACTTAAGCCATGAGCTTGTCCTGCTCCATGATAGGGATCCTGACCGACGATGACGACCTTGACGCACTCGTACGGAGTTTGACAAAAGGCATGAAAAATTAGAGGTTCGGGAGGGTAGATAAGAGCTCCTTGGGCCTTTTCCTTTTCTAAAAAAAGCTTCAGATCGCGGATGTAGGGAAGGGAAATCTCTTCTTTTAGCCTTTCTGCCCAGCTTCTTTCAAGTTTCATCATTGGATTTTCAATTTATTACTTTTCAAACAAAATATATATAGCTACACTATGAATTAAAAGAAAGAGAATAGTTCGATGCCTTTCAGGAAATCCCTGGTTTCTCAGATCCTTATCCTTTTTTTTCTTTTCTTTACTCCTCACCTTTTATCAGCATTTACTAAACCCAGCAATGGAGCTAAAGCTCAACTCTTGATTCCGGATCCGATGAAACTCTCTCCTTCCTGGTGGGACTATCTCAATGTCGACGACGAGAGCCTCCCGAAGCACATCCAAAAAACTGAAGAGGCCCTCGATACTTTAAGAAAATCTCTTTCAGAAGAAGAACAGAGCCACGAAATCTCTCTTCTAAAACGGATCAATGTCAGTCTGCAATCTCTTCCGGAAACGCGTACACCCCTTCCTCCTGTCATCTTTGTAAAAAAGGAGTTTTTTTCACAATATGACCTGCCAGACCTGATCCAACTGGGAAAGTCTCTAAGAGAACATGAAGTTGCTTTCCACTCCCAGACTAACAAACTTCTTACTTCAGACAACAACGTCAAATCGGAAACAGCCTATTACAACACCCTCCTTGCCCACTACCTCACAACATCCGAAAAATCGAAGGATCGCCTCACTCTGGGAATCGAGGTCATCCTCACCAAACTCGAACTTGTGCACCATCAACACCGCCACCAGCTTCTCGCCCTTCAGCTTGAGAAGCAAAAGAGCCAGATTAGCCTCATCAGAGAAGAAATCACCTATGCCCGTACACATTTCCAACCTTCCAAAGATCGTTTGCCCCAGCTCGAGGAGGAGATCTCCGGGGCGGAAAAGCAACTCCTCTTGAGCCAAACGGAAGCTTTCCGCGCTCTGACCAATTTGAATCGAAAATTAGACCCCCAGCTTTTTTCTCAGCAAGAACGCGAGAGCGCCGCTCAATCCGTCTTAAGAGCAAACATCAAAGCCGCCCTGGCGAACCTGACGCTCATCAATAAAAAGATCCAAAAAGAGATCCTTCTTCCGGCAACAGAGTCCGAGAACAAAAAAGCCTCACTTCTCGAACAGCTCTCTCTTTGGAGCGATGAGCTTGCAAAAATTCAAAAAGAGAGCCTGGACTGGAAACGGCAGACTAATGAAGAGATGGAGAGCACGCTAAAAAAGCTCTCCCAAGAGACCATCGAGCCGCAGGAGATGCTCTCCGAACGCAAAGCTCTTCTTCTTGTAAATGAAACCTTTCTGAACCTGAACAAGCTGGACAACGAACTCTTTTTAAACGACTTTCTCCTTCAACAATTAGACCTTCTCTTTAATGAAAGATATGCAACAATTTGGGAGCGTTTTCAAATCACCTTGAGTCAATCTTTTTCCTATTTGAAAAAGCACACGGCCTGGTTCGACGAAAGTCTTTTTAAAATTGGCGATACCCCCATCACGCCTTTGGCCATTTTTAAGGCGCTCTTCATTGCGCTGATTGCCTACTTTCTTGCAAAAGGCGTCCAAACGCTGATCAAAAAGCTCGGCGAGCGCTACAGCGCCCTCGAAGAGTCGGCAATCTACACCTTAAGCCGCGTCGTCTACTACTGCATCTTCTATATCGGCCTCTTTATTGCCATCACCTCATTTGGCATCGAACTCACTGCCATCGCCTTCATTGCAGGTGCCGTGACCTTTTGGATTGGGTTTGGGCTGGTTCCCGTCGTGACGAACTTTGCATCGGGCATCATCGTTCTGATCGACAAGAACATCCGCAAGGGAGACCTGGTGCAGCTGGAGTCAGGGGAGACCGGAACGATTGCAGAGATGAATGTACGTACAAGCGTTTTACATACGGAAGACGGCAAGCAGATGATCATCCCCAACACCGAACTTGTCATAAAAAAAATCACCAACCGCTCACGCCTGATCGGCGTCCACATCCTGACCATCCCCTTTCAAGTAGCTCCTCTTGCAGATAAGGATAAGATCCAAGAGATCGTCATCAAGGCTGCGAAGGAACTCGCCACCACCTCGGTTCACAAAGAGCCTCAGCTCTATCTTAAAGAATTTGACAACCACTCCCTCTCTTTTGAACTTAGGGTGTGGATTGCGCGCAAAGAGGCGAAAAAAGAGTCCCAGGCGCTTTACTCCTCCTATCTATGGGCCCTTGAATCCGCCCTGCGCAAGCACGAAATCCCGCTTTAGGCTCTTGACGAAAAGCCTCTTTCTCTCTAAAATTTAAAAATCTTTAAATTTTATCTAAACTTTTATGAATGATCTCTCAGAAAATAATCTCATTCGCTTTAAGAATCTCTCTAAAAAAAAAGAAAATCTATTCGCTAATTTCAAAGTGAAAGGCCTCCGAGGAGGCGTGCATTTTTCTGCTTCAATTTCTGTGGATATTTCTGCAGCCGAAGTGCATCCTGGAGACGTTTTAGAAAAGATCATTGAAGAGTGCGCCCGGATTGGCATCAAGGAATTTAGACGGGCGGAATTTCAATTTGAGGGCATTTCCTCTATTTAGTCGTTTTTTACCTGGGTGTAGCGCAGCTTGGCTAGCGCACTTGCATGGGGTGCAAGAGGTCGGAGGTTCAAATCCTCTCACCCAGATTCTTTTATACGAGTGAGTTACGAGTGAATCGTAGCTGCTGAGCGAGCAGTAAAAACTTGCAATGCGCCAGGGCTGTGGCAGGTAGCGCACATTAAGATGTCTTCTCTAGTATTTACAGTTTTTAAGTGAGTTATTAAGGTGAGAAATTCCCACGTCCCTTCCTTTGAAATGTATGCCAGAGAGGACGGCATCTCCCCGATATCTGACTATCAAAAAATGTACAAAGTCGATGACCTACGCCTTATTTGTAGGACATCAAATTTTCTAAAAAAATCACAAAACCTGATAGGAGGTTATTATGGCAGCAGTTACAGCAGCTGAAGATAAAAGCACCTATATGCCAGAAGCTTTATATTTACATCACGATGAAATGTTTGAGACTTCTGCAACTGTAGTAGAAGTTGGAACCGCGCAAATTAAGCAGAAAACTTATTATTGGATTCGACTTGATCAAACAATCTTCTATCCACAAGGAGGGGGGCAATTGAGCGATATAGGAACGATCAATGATGTGCCTGTAGATTATGTCCATCGCGTTAACAGCGGAGTGAGGGATATCTTCCAGATTACTCATTGTTTCGAGAAACCCATAGATTTTGCCGTTGGGTCAAAGGTAGTATTAAA
Organism: Chlamydiae bacterium RIFCSPLOWO2_12_FULL_49_12; assembly: GCA_001796315.1. Taxonomy (GTDB): domain Bacteria; phylum Chlamydiota; class Chlamydiia; order Chlamydiales; family Rhabdochlamydiaceae; genus 2-02-FULL-49-12. Next base: position 230 of record MGME01000004.1, on the reverse strand, counting down.
AGTTGATGCAGCAAATCGCCTACTCAATTCACGATGGCACACAGCTGCTCATGTAATTGGACATATCATTGAAACGACTTTCGCTCAGTTCAAGCCTTTTGGTGGTGAGTGTTTTCCCGGACAGGCGCATATGAAATTTAGATCTGAGGTTGATCAGTTCCCTTCAATCGGAGAAGTCCAAGACGCAGTTAAAGAAGGGTATGCCCGATTGTTACAAGAAAATCCTCCGA
>MGME01000003.1 GCA_001796315.1 Chlamydiae bacterium RIFCSPLOWO2_12_FULL_49_12 | reverse complement strand
AGAGTCCGAAGGGGAAAAGACGGAAAAGATCAATCATGCCGCCGGCGAGGCTCAAGCGCTGCAGCTCATCGCTCAGGCGACAGCTCTTGCCCTCCACAATGTTGGGGAAGCCTTAAAGAAAGAGGGAGGCGAAGAAGCGGCGGCGCTAAAAGTTGCTGAAGAGTACATTGCCGCTTTCCGAGAGCTTGCCAAAGAGAGCACTACAGTCCTTCTCCCCGCGAATCCAGCCGACGCTTCGTCGCTGGCAGCTCAAGCGTTGACGATCTTTGAGAAGATCAAGACCAGGGTCCCAAAGCTGCCGCCTGTCGCATCTTTGAGATAAGCGTTGCAAACGGCATTCCAAAAGATCTTGGAGTGCATGGAGATGATGCAGGCGAGATTCCGCGACTGTCTCAGATTATTTTAACTCGTTCGGCAAACCAATCTATGAAATCACAAACATGCCCATGAAACCGAGGTAACCGGGGCCCCGTTTCGGGGTGGTTACCTCAGTTTTATGAGCACTTGCCAATAAACTAATAAAATAAAAACTTTTTTATTCAAAAGCATAATTTTAATGTAAATTATGTGGCGTTTTTTATTTTATTCTGATAAAAATGAAGGCTCATGAGAATTAAGCGCATGACGCCGGAGATCCTCCAAGCCTTCGAACGGGATGTCAAGAAAGGGATTGCTGAAGGAGAGGATGGCAAGGAAAGATTTCAAAGCCTGCTTGCACAAGGAAGAGAGTTGCGTCTTCTCAGCGACAAGCACGCGCCCTTTTGGGATCTCTCTCAAAAAAAAATCCATCGCCTCTTTGATGCGGCCTATGGAAGCGGAATCGATATCCTTGCGCAGCAGAGCAGCCTCTCTTTAAATGCCCGGATGGGGTTTAGGATGACGCAAAATGAGACGATACAAAAGACAGCTCACGCAGGAGCTGGCGCGTTGGGCGGCTTTTCAGGATGGCTTCTTGGATTACTCTATACCCATTCGATGAGCCATCTGATTCTTCATGAACAAGGCCATGGGTGGGCCATGCAGATGCTCTTTAAAGAGTGCGAGCCTCAGTTGAGCACGAATGCGCAATATTGGCTAGAGAAAGGAGAGTGGGGCAAGTGGATCAGGGGTGAAAGAGAAGGGGGGCCGGGGAATTGGGAGCATCTTCCTTCTTTGAATTCTCAAGGCAACCCCTACGAGCTGACCGTATTTGGAAAGAGTCTCACAGAAAACCAGCGCGCTTTATGGATCAGTGGCGGAGGTCTTTTAGCTGAAATGGCGGCAAATACTCTTCTAGCCACTTTAGGATTGCTGGCGATCCGGAAAAAACAACGCTTTTTTGGGGGCGCTCTTTTGGGTTTTGCTTTGATTTCTCATAGCGCCGCCCACAGCTATCTCCGTCGTTACGACAGCTGGCCTCCCTCCTCTTTTACGCATTCTGATGGAGCGGATCCCCTTCAAATCTCCCACTTTCTTTCCAAGGAATATGGATGCTCACTGTATGAAGCCTTTCAGGCGTTAAGAGTCAGCTATGCCTTATTTCCTCTTGTTTTTCTGGGAGCGCTCTCTCTTTTCCTCTTTTATTCTCCTCCCGAAATTCCTGATGAGATCGTGCTGATACGTCTATTGAGAGAGCAGGACCGTTCTGCGCTCTTGCGTGAACTTGCCAGACCGTTAACGGAGGTGGAAGTCGAAACGGATCTCGAACGGCTAGAGCTTGCCAAGCAAGAAGCCGCATCGGGCGGCTCTTCGGAAGAGAGAAGATCCCTAAAGCGAAAAAAGAGAGCGTTTGCCGAAAAGGTCATGGACAAGGTTCTTGCAAAAATTCATGACAATAAAGGCGCTTTTCTCCTTTTTAACAAAATGAAAAAGGAAATGGAAGCTGAACTCAAAGGAAAACTTCAGGCAACTCTTCCCAAAACCAGCTCCCTGCGCACAGTGGCGGGTGTGACAGCGCTGGTTGCTCAAGCCCTGCTTTCGCTTCAAGCAACACTCTTTCCCAAGGTGGCAATAGCAGTCTCTCTTTTCAAAAACACCTTCTTTGTTGCACAAGGGATTTGCTCCCTTCTGGATGTGATGCAACTGGTCAATGATTTAAGAAATGAAGCGCTCTCTTTCAAGGCCAAGATGTTTAGTACGATGCGCACCGTGATCAACCTCGCCTCTTGTCTCTTGATGGCAATTTCCTTTTTTGTCCCGGGACTTAATCTTTTCATTATCCCTTGTGTTCTCGTCTTTACTGGAGCCGGTCTGCTTCTTACCTGGCTCAATTTTAGAGAAATCAACTCGTTAGCGCGCTTTCGCGAGCTCATTCAAGACACCCCCCTCTGGGATCAGGAGCTCGATGAGGCAAAAGATCTGATGGCGCAAGTCCGAGAAACCTCCGGAAGCTCTCTTCGCGTCTCATTTGAAATTCTTTTCTTGAAAAGAGCGAGCGAATCAAAAGAGGAGCATCAGGTTCGCCTGCAAGAGATTAAACGGAGTCTGCAGTGGTTGGAAGCGCAAGAGAAGGGCGCTTCTCTGGCATTACTTTCTCAGAGGCAAAAAGAGGCCATCAAGGATATTCTGCAGTCTGTTTGTGAATTTAAGCCTGAGTCTTTTTCTCTGAGTCTTCCCCGCTGGCTCTCTGTCCTTACTCATGGAAGCGATAGCCGACGCTGCGCACTGTCTCAATGAAAGGGAAATGAGGGCCGAGCTTCTTGCGCAAAGAGGCGATGTGAACGTCGATGTTGCGGTCGACGATGAGGGCGTCTTCATTGTTGAGATCGCTTAAAAGCTGATTGCGCGTTAAGACTTTTCCTCGATTGGCAAGCAGGCGGCGCAGGATCCCAAATTCAGAGAGGGTGAGAGGGATTGTCTCTTCTCCTTTTTTGAGAAGGAAGCGGTCGGCGTCCAGGATATACTCTCCAAAGGCGATAGGGTGAGCTTTTCCTCTCTTTTCCGTCGCAATGCCCCGGCGCAAGATAGCCTTGATTTTAGAGAAGAGAATCATGGGGGAAAAAGGTTTGGCGACATAGTCATCGGCTCCGAGCTCAAGGCCCAAGATGACATCTAGCTCTTCGCTCTTGGCCGAGAGGATGATGATGGGGATATTTTTCAAATCGACATTATTTTTAATTTTGCGGCAGACATCGAAGCCGCTCTCTCCGGGCAGCATCAGATCGAGAATCACGAGATCGGGTTTTTCTCTTTCAACGGCGCGATAGCCGTTGATGCCGTCCACTTCGACATGCAGTTTATAACCCGCAATTTCGGCCTGGAGTTTGATTAAAGAGGCAATGTCCTCTTCATCTTCAATCAATAGAATGCGCTTTTTATGTGTCATAAAGCTCCTTAGTTCGGGAGTTTTAGTTCTTGCCCTGCATAGATTTGGTTGCCGGACAAGTGATTTAATTCCTTAATGGCACGGACGGTTGTGCGATGCTCTTTTGCAATCTTTCCAAGCGTCTCTCCTCCCTGCACTTTATAGAGGGTATAAGAGAGTCCGTTTGAAGGATTTTTTAGGGCGGTAGTAAGAGAGGTCAGGGTCTCTTTCACTTTTCCGACCTCAAAGAGACGGCGGTCTTGCCCTTCGAGTCTTTGTTCAAGCTCTTCAATCTTATCCCGATAGGCGGCCAGAGAAGAAGAAGTCTTTTGGGCATGGGCCGTTAAGGCCTTAAGGTCCAAAAGAGTCTTGCCATGAGTCTCCTTAAGCGCATCCAGTCGTTTCTCTAAAGAGACGATTTCCGAAGAGGGCTGAGAAGGGGAGCGGGTTCCCTGCTGCAGAGTGACGAGCTCGCTCTCCTGCCCTTGAATCCTGTCTTCCAGGGCGCTGATCTCAATATGCAGATGCTCAAGCGAGGCTTTAATCTCATCGATCTCATTGCTCAGCTCCCTAAGCGCCACGCTCTTTTCATAGCTTCCCTCTTGATGGAAAGGATTCATGGAGGAAGAACAGCTTCCCAAAACAATAAGCAAAAAGAGAAGAAAACCGGGAAACATGTCTACTGTGTATAGATTTTAAATGCGGCACGCCGATTCTTTGCCCAGGATCTCGGATTGTGCGCGAAATCCAAAGGCCGCTCTTTTCCGTAAGAGACGGTAAAGACCCTCTCGGGGCTCACGCCTGCTTTGACAAGATGCGAGCGGACGTAATTGGCGCGGCGGCTTCCAAGAGAGAGATTGTAAGCTTCAGGCCCTCTTTCATCGCAGTGTCCTTCAATAAACAAAGAGAGGTTAGGGTTTTCTTTCATGTAACGGGCTACACCCTCAAGAATATTAATAGAGTCTTGAGAGCGCAAGACGTGTTCATTGGTATTGAAGTAAAGAGAGCGGAAGATGGAGGCAAGGTGCGCTAAAGGAGTCTTAAAATGGGAAATGTCGGGAATGCCGCTCCCCGGCTCTCCGGGAGTTTTGCTGGACTGGGGGGTGGCGTCGTCGGCAAATTGAGACTTTAAGTCTTCTTCGCTTAATGCGACGAAGTCTTCGGCTCTCGGGCCAAAGACGCCCTCTTTATCGCTGGAAAGGCCGTCAGATCCCCAGCCGCCCCCTTCTTGATCTTGAAATGAGACTGCCGACTTGTTTTGATCCCATACGCTTCCTTTCTTATTCGAACATCCCTGCAAGAGAATGCCGACAAGAGAGATCAGGAGAATGGATGTTAATCTATCGTTTGCCATGGTCTTTTCACCCTTTTTAACGCTTTCCCCATGCGGGGTAATGTTTTTTTCCGGGGCCGCATGTAATTTTGACGGCTTCCGGTTGATTTAAGTTGACGACATACAGCTCTGAAGAATCGCTATCCGTTGAATTAAACACGAGATGCAGACTATCAGGCGCCCAAAAAGGATTCTCCTTGTTTCCGGATCCAAAAGTCAACTGTATTTCTTCCTCTTTGATGCAATCAAAGAGCCAGATTTGCCGGATTCCTTCTGTTTTAGCGCTGTAGGCGATTTTGCTGCCATCGGGCGCCCAGTTGGGGCAGGAGCTTTCAGGATTGCGGCGCGTGAGCAGCTTGGCGTCGTGGCGTCTTGTATTCCTTGTTGATGGAATGAGGTAGATGCGGGGGCTGCCGTCTTTGTCCGAGACAAAGGCGATCTTGCTCCCATCCGGGCTAAAGGTGGGAGAGGCTTGTGTGGAATGGGGATAAGAGAAGAGCTGGACGGCTTTTCCTTTTTCTTTTCCTTCAGTATTGAGCTGTTGAACAAAGAGATCGGGCCTTCCTGCCGCGTCACAGATGAAGGCTGCCTGTTTTCTCTCTAAAGAGAGAGCGGGCAAGAGTTGATTTCCTTTCAAGGACAAAAAGCGGTTCATCCTGGGAGCTGAAAGCGAGCTGAGATAGATTTTAGGTTGGCTCAATTGGTAAGAGACATATAGGAAGTGGTCGTTTTTCCCTTTGGAGGGAACGAAGAGAGGAGAGATGTTGTAGCTCTTGTCTTTTGTGACGGGACGGGCATTGGCTCCATCCCAATCGCACTCCCAAATTTCAGCAAGCCACTTTTGTGCGTTCTGCTCCGGATTTTTTACTTGGCAAGAGAAGAGAAGGCGGGTTGAGGCTACTCCTTCTTTTTTCAGGAGGGTTTTTAAAAGCGCATCAGAAAGTTTGTGCATCTCCCTTCGGTCTTTGCGCAGATCTCCCGAGATGGGGATCTCTTCAAACTGTTTTAAAGAGAGAGAGGGAACATCGAGAGCTAAGAGACGCAGCTTATTTTTTGCAACTGTTCCTTTAACGACATAGGCAATCCCCCACTCCTTCCATTGCCTGAGGTTAAAGGCCGTTTGGCTGTTCTTTTCTGAAAGGAGGCGCTCTTTCGCTTCTTGCCTCTTCAGAAGAGTGAAATAACCGCTATGTTTGAGATCAAACTCCAGAACTGTTTGGAGTCGCTTTAGGTAAGGAAGGGGACATCCGTCGCTTGGGGCCTCTTGGAAAGAGAGGTAGAGAGGAGATAAGGGGCTATGAGTTGTCAGATGAACGCGGATCTCTCCCTTCTCCTCGGCAAAGAGGGAAGTAAGAAGAAAAAAAAGAGAGAAAAAACAATTAAATCTCATTGCAAAAAGTTAAAACAAAAGACTTCTGTGCGCTCTTTAGCAGAGTCCCTTCTAGAGGAGGAAAGAGCACTCGTGGAAGCTCTTTTTCCAGGTAAGATCTGTTTTTTGAGCTTTCTACTTTTAAAACTTTTAGAGACATCATTCTCCCGTCGGTGTTTAGCACCAAGTTAATCGTCACTTCTCCATGTTCGGGAAGAGAGAGCGCGCGATGCAAGCACTCAATCAGCCTCCCTTCATAGCTTTCATCAATGACGTCTTCTTTCGCCTCTTTAAGAGTTGGCACCAGCAAAGAACTTTTCGCTTTTTCAATATCTTCCCTTTTCTCGATTTTCGCAATGCTTTCTTCGAGTTGATTCAAAAGAGATTGGGGGAGAGAGGGCTCTCTTGGTTTTTGGGGAGGTGCGGATTGTTTTTTGGAAACAGGATGGGGCTGAGCGGCCGCTCTTTTAGGAAGGCCCTTTTTGGGGGCTCGAGGAGGAGGAGTCTTTTTGGCTCGGGTAGCCGGACGTGGTGTTTTGGATATCTGAGGCTGGGGAGGTGTTGCGGGGCGAAGCGCGGGAGCTGCGAAAGGAGGCGGCGCGATGTGAACGGGGGAAGATTTTAGAACAAGGTTTATCTTTCTCTCTTTTACAACGAGCCTTTTTTTCATGACCTGTTGCGAGGATTTCGTAGAATAAAAAAAGAGAAGAGTTCCCAGATGCAGCGAGAGAATGAAAAAGGTAAGCGCTCTCTGGATCGGCTTTTTCATTGGGGGCTTAAGATGATTTCAAGCTCCTTGAATCCGGCCTCTTCGAGGCAGTTTTTTACCGATTGATAGGTTCCAAATGTTGCTCTTTTGTCCTGATAGAGCTGGGGGATGGCGAGGGGGTTTTTTTCATATGCTCTCTTGATCTGTTCTTGAAATTGCTGAAAAACGAGAGCGCGGCCGTTGAGGAGAAGGGAGTTATCTTCTCTTACGTGGATATGCAGTGGGCTCATCTCGTGAACAGGGGAACTCTCTGTTTTGTCGTGGCGAGGCGCTTGAGCCAGCTGGATTCTTTCCAGCTCCAACAAAGGAGCAACCAGGATGAACATGATCAAAACGACAAAGACCACATCTATCAAAGCGGTGAGGTTGATCTCGGGATCCTGCACTCCTTCATCGAGACGAAAGATGGCTCTTTTGTGCATGGTTCTTTTATTCCACTTTGCGATATTGCATCTCTAGCGTGGAGAGAAGAGAGGCAAGAAAATCCTCCATATCAGAGCTTAAGACGCGGATGGCGTTTTTTAAATAATTATGGGCAATGAGAGCGGGAATGGCGATCACGAGCCCGATCACAGTCGTTGCAAGGGCTGTGGAAAGACCTCCTAAGATGAGGTTGTTGGAGCTAAAAGTGGCGCCCGATTGGAGGTGGGTAAAGGTAAGAAGGATTCCCCATACGGTTCCCAAAAGTCCCAAAAAAGGAGCAAGCGTGACGGTTGTGGCCAGAACAAAGAGACTCTTTTCGAGAAGTTTTTTCTGTTTTGAAATTGCGATAAGCCCTTGAGATCCAATGAGGTTCAAGTCGGGCTCTGTGAGAAAGGCTCTTCCCTTTCCCTCTTGAAAATAGAGATTTTTATTGAGCACCTCCAGAGTTTTTGCTGCGATCTCCCCTAAGATATGTGCAAAGGGGTGGGGAATCTCTTTTCGGCGGGGTTTCGGCAAGGTGTGGAGCTCCAGCTCTAAAATGCGCTCTTTATGGCGGCTGACCGCATGTTGAAAGGCATGGCAGATGCGTTTGACATTTTTTGTCAGCCAGATTTTGTAGATCAAAACGCTCCAGCAGATGGCAGAGAGCGCAAAGAGCCCCAAAAAGATCAGCCTTCCAAAGAAATCGGACTGCTGGAAAGCGGAAAAGAAGATGGAAGCGCCAAAAAGAGTGCCCATAGACTAATGGGATAGCGGAAAAAGAGGCGCTTGTCAAGTTGAGGAAGCAAAACAGGCGGTTGTCGCAAGAGAGGGCAGAGAGGCACGCGCCGCCTCAAGAACATAGTGGAAGATTAAGGGTGCCACAATAGTGGCGTCGGACTCGATGATGTAGCTTGGAGTCTCTAAAGCGAGTTTTCCCCAGGTGATTTTTTCGTTTGGGGTCGCTCCGCTGTAAGAGCCGAAGGAAGTGGTGCTGTCGCTGATTTGGCAAAAATAGGACCAGAGCGGGCACTCTTCTTGAAGGTCCTGGCGAATGAGAGGGACGAGGCAGATGGGGAAGTCGCCCGCAATGCCTCCTCCGATTTGGAAAAATCCGATCGGGGAAGAGCAGGTCTTTTTGTACCAGGAGACAAGCGAGGCCATCTGTTCCGTTCCGGACTTGACAGTGTCGTAGTGTTTCAGCGTTTTCTTGATGACATGGGAGACGAAGATGTTGGCGGTTGTCGAGTCCTCCCAGCCGGGAACGAAAATGGGAAGTTTTTTTTCACAGGCCGCCAGCAGCCAGGAGTTTTTGGGATCGATTTCAAAGAAGGGCTCGAGCTCTTTGCTTTCGAGGAGTTGATAGAGAAACTCATGGGGAAAGAAGCGGCTCCGGGTGGCTTCCGCCCGCTTCCAGAGTTTCAAGAGGTGGTCTTCGATGCGGCGGATGGCCTCTTCTTCGGGGATGCAGGTGTCGGTGACGCGGTTCATGCCGCGATGGTAGAGGGCAAGCTCCTCTTCTTTCTTCAGCGAGCGGTAGTGGGGCAGGCGCTCATAGTGCCGATGGGCGACTAAATTGAAGATGTCCTCTTCGAGATTGGCTCCTGTGGTCGACAGCGCGTGGACCTTGCCTTCCCGGATCATTTCGGCCAAAGAGATCCCCAGCTCGGCGGTACTCATCGCTCCGGCAAGAGTGAGCATCATCTTCCCTCCCCGATTGAGAAGATCGATCCATCCCTTGGCAGCGTCGACGCAAGCCGCCGCG
>MGME01000002.1 GCA_001796315.1 Chlamydiae bacterium RIFCSPLOWO2_12_FULL_49_12 | reverse complement strand
ATCACCAGCTTGCGGAGGTCTCTTTCTGCCAGGTTATTGGTCGGTTCCATCCCAAGAGTTTTGGTGAATGTCCACAACTTTTCAAAATCTTCAAGCAAAGTCCCACATATTTTAGAGAACGCGTCGCTGCTATTAGCAAGTCCATCATCGAGCCCATATTCAACTCTTCTCTTACGAGCCCCTCGACAATAGGAGGGTGGATAACATTGGCGAAGAGGTGACATTAACAACTTTGGCGCTACACTCTCCTCTTTTCTGTTGACGGAATTTAAAGAAAAAATTAATCTTTTTTTAAATTTCCGATAAATAAATCCACCTTTGAGAGGTCTATATGGCAGGAGCTGCAGGAACAGGAGATGCATTGCGCGGGCTGCCCCCATCTCTGTTGAGTCCCGAAGAGATCGGAAAAATGGCAGAAACGTCCCATTGCAAAGCAGAACTTCCACAAGAGCTTAGTCAAGCGGGCTGGGTGATTTGGAAGACCTACGACCAGTTTTCACAAGAAAAAACGCGAGCGCTGCAGCAGCAATACGCAAACGAAGATTGGATGACCTACATTTGGAGAGGGTTGTGGAGGGGATGGGAAAAGATTATTCCAAGTTTCCATTATTCAGCTACGGCCTTTTACCACCCTCAAAAGAATATCGGAGTCATTGCAAGCAAGGGAACCTCTGATCTCACTGATCTCTATTGTGATATCGAAATGGCAAAAGGACTTCCTCCTCTTGATCAGAGATGTGCAGATGAGTTTGCCGATCATGCAGGAAAAGAATGGGCCAAGATTAAAAATATCACTATTGTCCATATAGGATTTTCCAAAGGGGCAGATCACGCAGGAATTACAGCTTATCGCAGGGGAGAAGTGGCCTATCTGATAGACCCTTTTAGGATGGAGACCATTCTAGAAAACCAGTTTGGAAGACCTCTTGATCCCAAGAAACTCTCAAAATTTACGACCTTTCTTGCCGATCCCAATCTGATCAATTGCTGGAGAGGCCCCGTGGGCCATGTCGTACGCGTCCACTTTTCTCCAGCTGTTCAAAAAGAGATCGAGGAGCTCATGGAGAAGATCGCAGAAGCAAAACAATTAGAACGCATCGCTACTTTCGGAGAGGGTGATCTCGCCTCTCCTACGGCCGCCCTAGCCTCATTGAACGCCCAACATACTGCTGCCCTCCATAATATGCTGAAGATCTCTGCCGCCATGCGCCCTTCCCAATTGACCCTGGAGATAGCTTATCATCCTCCTGTTGACAAAGGCGAGGAGTCTCTACTACCTTCACGGGTATTGGAGGGAGTCGCATTATTGAACATGCAATTAGAGGAGCACCCCCCCGTCCCTCTGTTTTCAGACTTTCCCTCTTCTTTCTTTCCAAACATCCAGGTCCAGGTAGATCCCCGCTACATCGAATTTTCCTTTGATCTGCTCAATCCAAATAAATTAAAAGCTGGACAAGCCTTTACTTCGAATATTGAAGATTTTGTTCAGAGGGGAGCGTACATTCCCTTTACGGCAGAGGCTGTTATTGAGGCTTACGAAAGAGTAGACCGGGAAATCTTGACGAACATCGTGAAGGTTCGAAAGGAGAATCCTGATGCGATCTTGACCTATCCCCTAGCCTACCCCGCAACCAAGCATACCCAATTCAACTATGAACTTATCGCACATCAAGTGGACAATCCAAAAAATCCTGGAAAGCCCGATGCGATTTTTTGTTGGGTCCTTTCAAATGATTCTGGTCTCTGGAAAGGTAAGAAATACATCTATCTGATTGCAGGTTGCACGCCTTCCTTGGCCCGCTTGTGCAAGACGACGGGGTGGAGTAATCGAGAGAGTGATGGCCTCCTTTATTCTAAGAACCCACATGACGCCCTTGCAGCCTACGCAGCTGCAATTGCAGCTCGTCTTTACAACCAACACCAAAAGGAAATGATGTATGAAAGCATGCGTCAGGCCCAAGAGGCTACCTTGGCAAAAGACTACTCCCGTGCTTTGGTGGACGTTAAGAAATGGTATGATGTCGTCCATAACGATTACACCAAAGATTATAGCTGGGACCTTACCATATGGCTCGCTTTTCTCTACTCCCAGCTGGGAAGGAAAGAGGAGGCATGCGCTGTATTGGGCTCAATGGAACCTTATGATCCCTATACTATTAGAATCCCTTCTGGGATTCTTTTTGAAGCCGAGATCTTTCTTGTCTCAGGCCATTTTGGTGAGGCTACTCAGAGGTTCGATGAATATTTTAGGAGCATCAGCTCTCTAAAGCGCCCTATAGATGAGGAAAGACTCTTGGGTCTGGCCCGCTTTCTGTTTGATCACGGGCAGGACGAGGCTGCTCATACTCTTCTAACAAAGGTCAATACCCCCAAGGCACGCAAGCTTGAGGCAGAGCTTTTTTTTAAGCGCGCTTTCCAAGCCTTGGGTAGAAAGGAGTTGGAGACCGCGACGAACCTTTTAAAACAAGCCGTTGCTTGCGATAAAGAAGATCTTACCTTAACACTCTTCCTTGCCTCCGTTCACTGGTATAAAAAAGAGTGGAGAGAAGCTCTTCCGTTAATCGATGGACTTTTAGATAGGCACCCTACCTCATTGCCTCCTCTTTATCTAACATCCGAAATACTCCATCTCAAAATAGATGCAGAACCCAAATTTCCCTCTCTCCGCTTTATAAACTTTGTAAAGAGCGAGGGATCGAAATTCTCTCCCGTGCAGATCAATGCGCTTTTTGGAAAGCTGGGAGTTGTGGCATTTGCCCTATGTGCATATCTCCAAAATAATGTTTGGGGGGCAAAAGATCTTCTTGACACATTCCCCAATGATCCGAAGGCCCTGCGCCTCCGCATTGTCATTGCCCGAGAAGAGAAGGACGACGCAGCGATCATCAAATACACCACACATCTCATCTCCCAAGTCCCAAAAGATGTCGCTGCAATAAGACTTCTATATGATGTGTATACACGTCAATACAAAAAGGCAAAAACGGGAGCGGAAAAAGTCAAACTCATTGCACTACGTGCCCTTCTCGTTGCAATAGATCCCACGTATGCTCCCTTAAGGCAACTGCTTGTGTAGACCTGAAAGCTGTTAGTGGAGCTAAATGCCCGAGTCTCGAGATAGCGAAGAGAAATGGTCAGTGCAAACACAGTCGCTTTGATATTCTGTAAAAAAAGCTAAGGTCGTTAGGGATAATCCGGCCTACCAACCTACTCCAAAGAATGAAGCCGTTGCAGAGCGATGCGAGGAGAAAGTGCTCGAAAAAGAGCCTTTCGATCCGTCGTTAAAGCGGCTTCCAGAAGCGAGAGAGCGGACACCATGCGATGAAGGCGCTGGATGTCCAAGAGGCGCTCGCGCACCAAAAGGGCAGGCGCATAGAGGATCGAAAGAAGTTGATCCCGTTCCTCCTTTTTCCAGTTGGAGGTGTCTGAAAATAGGCGGAGAAAGAGATAAAACCCAGCCGCCGCTGCAGCGCCTCTATCAATGCCGTCTTTAGAGGCAAAGCTTATCAAATCCGGTTGTGTCCACTCGATGATCTGTTGTGTGAGAAAGTGATAGAAGAGCTCGATAAAATCCAGACGATTCTTGCGCGTTAGGGTCTCTTTTTTAGCAAAAAAGAGGGAGTGGACGGTCTCGATCATCTCTTCGGAAAAGTCGAGTATTGCTTTTTGAGAGAGCCCTTTTGGAAAAAAGAAGCCGCATTCGTCTCCGCTTTTGATCTGGTTGAGAAACTGTTTTTTAAACTCGGCGCTTGAGTGGAGCTGCAGATAGGAGCTGCTTTGAAAGTAAAAATCGCTCTCTTTGGGAAGCGTCACTACGACGAGATTTTCGGAAAACTCCGCCTCGTGCTGGAGCTTTTCTAAGGCAATGCAGCGGGCGTACTCTTTCCAAGAGGTCCTGTCCTGCAGATTGATCATCAGAACCTTTCGAGGTTTTAGGTCGCAAAAAAGGGCGCGTAAAAATCCCTTAAACTCTTCGATAATCTCTGCTTTGTCGATCACGGTCTGGCGCGTGGGGCAGGGAAGATGGAGGCACGTGATATGCCGCTTTTCGCTTAAAAAACTAAAGAGCTGAGAGGGAACATTTTCTTGTAAGAGAGGATCGAAGGCTCTTTCACTCTCCTCCATCTTCAAAACATCCAATGTCTTCAGGATGGGACCGCTGGGATATCTCTTGAAAAGAAGACGGAGGTGGTCGTCTTGATCGAGAAGTGCATGGAAAAATGAGTGAGAGGGAAACTTTTCTCTCTTGCCCGTTTTAGTTGCGATGAGTTTGTAAATAAAAGCCAAAAACTCTTTTTTAGTAGGGGTTTGCATGAAAAAATAGAGAGAGAGTGTGTGCGAGAGATTGATAAGCGCATGGAAAAAAGGATCGATCTTTCCGTCGTGCAGGGTCAAACACTTTTGGTATTCCTCCGAGAGGAGAGCCTCTCTTAAAAAGAGATGGAAGTCAAAGAAGTAGAGAAGAGAGCTCTTCCCCTTGGTCCTGAGAAGGGAATTTTTGGGATTGGCCGCAAGCATAAGAGCCATCAGAGCCTTGTTGATTTTGGAGACAAAACTCTTTTTTCTAAAGGGATAGGCCTCTTTGTAAAAGGAGTCGATATAGGGAGCGGTTTGCTTCAAGATCGTTTTGGCAGTCTCGATTACTTCCTGCTCCCGGATCGTTTTGATCTGCAACAGGGGGTCTTTCTCTTCGACTCTGCTGACGGCCTCATCAAAATCTCCAACCAGTCGGATGTGGCGCAAAAGATTTTGATTGTAAAAGAGCCGCCCGTCCTCCTTTCTTAAATAGAAGAGCTCGTATTCGCGGTCTTTGCGCACCGTTTCCAAGTCTCGAAGAGCTCTGCGTTCAATGTCGAGAACTCCCTCTTGGGGCTCTCCCCATTCCGCCTTCCAGGCCTCTTCCTCTTCCAGGCTCTCCTGGAAACGTTTAACGATGCGGGTTAAATAGAATTTTTGAAGCTCTTGAAACTCCTTGAGCTCGGAAACGCTCTCTTTTCCTTTGATCCCCTTAAAGATATCCGTAAAACGGTCCACCTTTTGGGCCGCTTCTCCTGCCAGCAGCATCATGGCCTGAATCCCTTTTTGCGTCTGTGGATCCTCAAGCCGGCTTTTCTCCTCCTCGTAGACGTATTTGAGATAATTGTGCAAAACGCGAAAGGTCTCTTTCACTTCTTCTTGATTCTCAGAATTTAAGGCGGGCGAAAGCCACTTGACGGCATGCTTTTTTTCGATCCCCTCCTCTTTAGCTTCTTCGGATGCGAGCGCATCGAGTTCCGAGAGCGCCGAGAGATTATCGACGGCGTCCATGAGAGAGAGTTCTTCCCACTTTCTTTGAGCAACCATATTACCTCTTACTTTTATTATTAGTTTAATTTCATTATTGTTCAAATTAATGTTTTAATTAACAGTAAGTAATTAAGACAGAGTAAATTAAGGAATAAATTGCTTTAATCTATTCACAGTAAAAGAGTTGAGAGATTGCTCTTGCCCGATATCATTCCATTGAGGTATACCACCAGCAGAGGGAAGCTACGAGCGGGAGGTCTTATGGTTCGAGCATTTTTTTTGAGCCTTGTCTGGGGAGTCTCTTTTCTCTCTTCCCTGTCGGCCGCGGTCTTTCCCTACAAGGCAAACCCTTCCGATATCCGCGTCGTTCCCGTTGATCCCACTCCGGAATCGGAAACGGTAAAGCTCGACATCCTCTTTCCCGAGAGGAGCGAGGTAAAACAAAGAGATCCCGTGAGACTGCAACTGAGAATTGCGGGCTATCCTCTTGCAACAAACAGCGATTTTCCCCGTAAAGAGGAGATCCGCAACGACCCCAAAGGGCAGACAATCCATGTCACTGTCGATGATATGCATTACTTTTCAATCGATCGCGCCATGATCCAAACGGTAGATTCAAGAGAACACAACTACTTCACTCAACTCACCGAGGTCAGCATCCCCTTTGACTTAAAACCCGGAGAGCATGTCATCCGCGCTTTTGCGGTACGCTCCTACAACGAAAGTCTAAAAGGAACCGGAGCCTTTGCCTTGGAGCGCTTCTATTTTCAGACAAAAGTTGACAATTTGTCCCAAAACTTAAACGACCCCTTTCTAACCTACAATGCCCCTGCGGGAAAGTATCCTTTCAAAGAGGGAAAGCCCATCCTCCTCGATTTCTATGTCGCCAATACTCAGCTCTCCGACGACGGCTACAAAGTGGAGCTCACGATTGACGGCACCGTGAAGAGATTGCTGACACGCTGGGTTCCCTATTATATCTATGGGTTGAAAGCCGGCGACCATACCATTCGTCTGCGTTTGCTGGATCCTAAAAATCGGACGGTCAAAGGCATCTTTAATATCCACCAGGATACAATCACTGTTCAATAACCGTCCTATCTTGTAGAATCTTGACTTTGCACCTTTTTTGACAGCCGGATTTCGAGGAGGCGTCAAAAAACGTACAAAGTCGAGAGAATGTTCTTTGTCTTTGAAACCATTAAAAATGTCTTTTAAGCATTGGATTAGAACAGTTTACCTGATTCTCCTTTTTGGAATTTCAGCACTCTTGACCGAACGCTTCTGCCGCCGTCAAACCGATGGGTTTGCCTTATCGAAGATGCGCTCAAATCTCTTTTTCCACTCGGAATGGGAAGTGGCCTCCCTCTTCCCTTCCGAACAAGAAAAAGTCCTCTCTCTTTTGGATCAAAAGTACCACTACTATGCCAAGGGAGCCCAGTGCTATGTCTTTCTTTCGAAAGATCAAAATTATGTCCTCAAATTTTTTCGCCACGACCACATGCGACCCTCTCCCTGGCTCTCTCTTCTTCCCCCCTTTTTTGCCTCTTACCGCGAGAAAAAAGAGGAGCGTACGCGGCGTAAGCTCCGCCAGGACTTCATGAGTTACAAACTTGGGATGACGCAACTGAAAGAAAAGAGCGGCATCCTTTATTTGCACTTAAACAAGACGCGCCATTTGCAGCAACGTCTTGTCCTTGTGGATAAGTTGGGAATTGAGCATTTCGTTGAGCTGGACGAGATGGAATTTTTGCTTCAGAAAAAGGCGGAGCTTGTCTATCCTTCTCTTGAAAAATGGATTGAGAAAAAAGATTTCGCTCTTGCTAAAGAGGCGCTTACAAGTCTTGTCAATCTTTTGAAGTTCCGCTTTTCCAAGGGACTCTTAGATAAAGATCCCGATATCAACACCAATTTTGGCTTTATCGAGGGCAAGGCAATCCAGATCGATGTAGGCCGTTTCAAACGGAGTACAGATCTTTTAGATCACCTTCAAGTTCGCGAGGCGCTCTACAGAATAACGGACAACTTGAAACAGTTTTTGGATCAACGCTCTTTGGAGCTCTCGAACCATCTGCAACAAGAGCTTTCTCAATGAAAATCTCCACTCTTTGTCTTCTCTTTGCCGGAGCTTTGCTAATCGGCCGTTTTGCGCTCAAACAGACCGACCGGTGGAGCGTCGAGGCCATTCGCTCTCACCGCTCTTACAATCCCGAATGGGAAGGGCGAGCGCTTTCGACAGAAGAGGCTGCGCTTGTAAAAGAGGCGCTTTGCCTGAAATACAGATATTACGGCAGAGGAGGCCAGGCCTTTATCTTTTTTAGTGAAAATGAGAGATATGTGCTGAAGTTCTTCAAGCAAAAAGTATTTGCCACTCCCTTTTATCTTGACTATCTTCCTCCGCTTTTTCAGAAGTATAAGGAAAAGAAACGGTGGAAAAAAGCAGATAAGCTGAAAAGGGATTTTGCCAGTTACACGTACGCCTTTAACAACCTCTCGGACTTAACCGGAGTGCTCTATATCCATCTCAATTCCACCTCGCATCTGCAAAGAGAGATCATTTTAAAAGACAAGCTGGGCATTGAGCACCGGATCTCTTTGGATCACTTTGATTTTATCGTTCAACGCAAAGCGGAATTTGTCTATGACCGCATTCAGGGGGCGATGCAAGCGGGACAAAAGAAAAGGGCGCAAGAGGCCATCACCCAAATCATGGAGCTTATTATCGAACGCTGCAAGAGAGGCTTTCATGACCGCGATCCCAACATCAGCACCAATTGCGGCTTTTTGGAAGAGAAGTGCATGAAGATTGATGTGGGACGCTTTGTCTTCAACGAGAGGATGAAGGATCGGAGTATTTATGCTAAAGAACTTTTGAAGATCACGGCCCCTTTAAGAGAATGGATTGCCGCTCACCACCCTTTTTTACTCGATCATTTTGACAAGGAACGTGGACGCTTGTGCGAAGGTCAGGAGTTATGAGAGGCGCTCGCCTGATTTTTTTTGCAGCTTGTTTTGTCTGCTTGGGAAAGTTCTGCCACCGCCAGACGGGTGGCTTCTCTTGCTCTAAAATTGTTTTTAATTTCCCAAGCAGCTCTCAGGATGAAGTATACCCCGCGCGGTCAAAAACTTGGAATTTGGAGCGCGCCAAAGCCCCGGGGATCGACGATCGTAAGTCGGTTCATATTTCTAATATTGACCGACTTACGATCGTCGATCCGCGGGAGCTTTCGCGCTGCTCCAAATCCAAATTTTTGGCCGTGCGGGGTATAAAACCGCCTGAAGGAATCCAAAAGATCTTAAATCAGGAGTTTCGTTACTTTAAAAGAGGAGCGCAATGCTTTGTCTTTCTTTCGGAAGATAAAGAATATGTCTTGAAGATCTTTAACAATCGCCACTTAAAGCAGCTCCGTTTTTTTTCTTTTCTTCCCTTTTCTTATGAAAGAAAACGGATGTTGGAAGAACAGATTGACCGCTCTTTTCAAAGCTACACTCTTGCAACAAACGATCTGTCCAATGAGACCGGCGTACTTTACGCTCACCTCTCATTAGGCAATTCTTCTCCCTTTGAGTTAAGAATTGTTGATAAATTGGGGATCAGGCACTCCCTCTCCTCAAAAGAGACCGGTTTTTTGCTTCAGAAGAGGGGAACTCTTTTCTACCCCTCTTTAATAAAGAAAATGGCAGAGGGCAGGCTAGAAGAAGCAAAAGAGATGATCTCTTCTCTGACCGTCTTAATTTCCCGCTGCCAAGCAAAAGGAGTTGCCAATCAGGATCCCTCTGTGCGCAAGAATGTCGGGATGATCGACAACCGGTGCGTCATTTTCGATGTGGGGAGATTTTCCAAGGATGACCTCCTTAAGGATCCCCTGTATGCTCAAAAGAAAAAATGCTACCATTTGCGTCGGTTTCGCAAATGGCTTTTAAAAAATTATCCCCATCTCATCGAACACTTTGATCGGGAGTGCCAAGCGTGAAGTTTCTGTTTTTTTGTTTAAAGATCGCTTTTATTATCTTTGCCTTCATCAAGGTGGCGAAGTTTTGCGAGGAAAAGAGCGATAAATTCCGTTTAGGAAGGATCTTTTCCTCTCTCGACTACAATCCTCTTTGGATGACGCGTCCCCTTGTTGAACAAGAAAAGAGAGAACTGGACGCCATTTTCAATCAAAAATTCACCTATTTTGCAAGCGGCGGCCAATGCTACGCCTTCCTCTCTGCAGACGGGAAGTCGGTCATCAAATTTTTTAAACACCATCGCCGGACTCTTCCTCAATGGATCTTGGCGCTTCCTCTTCCCGCTGCTCTTGCTGAAAAGAGGCAGGTTCGCCTGGAAAAGAAAAGAGCAAAACTGAAAAGAGACTTCGCCAGCTACAAACTCTCCTTTGAAAACCTTGCAGAGGAGACGGGCGTGCTCTTCATCCATCTGAATAAGACCGCTACCTTAAAAAAGCGCATAAAGATCATCGATAAACTCCACATTGAGCATGAGGTTCCTCTAGATCAGGTGGAATTTGTCGTCCAACGACGGGCGGAACTTGTCTATCCCCATCTTTCCCGCCTCATCCAAAGGGGAGATCTGGAAGGGGCAAAAAGCGCCGTCCGTTCGCTCGTTTCTCTCATTGTCAAGCGATCTTGCAAGGGAATCTATGATGAGGATGCCCGCATCCATCGAAATTTTGGATTTATAGATGGCCGCCCCCTGATTATCGATGTAGGCCGTCTCGTGTTTGACCCGAGCCAAAAAGATCCGCACGTCTATCAAAGAGACGTGCGGCGCATCACCGAACGTTTTAAAAACTGGCTACAGAAGAAAAACCCTCAGCTCTCTTCCGTACTAGAAGAAGAGATTGAAAGCCTCTTATGATGAAAAAATTATTTTGTGCTTTTCTCGACTTTGCACAATTTGCGAAGCGGAGATCGAACATTACCTCGCCGGAGTTTACAAATTCATTGTCGGAATCTGACGCAATCTTTTGTCCTTCAATGAGTTGCTTTTTTTCGCGCTTAGCCGGTTGGGTAATACGCTCAAAAAAGCAACTCATTGAAGGACAAAATCTTGCATCATCTACCGACAAGCAATTTGTAAACTCCGGCTCGAACGGAAAAAGATCGAGGCCGACGTTCGGATTTTTCGCAAAAGGCCGCTATAACCTCCTCATTTTGTTGATTTCTCCTCTTTTCATCTATGCACTGGCTCGCTTTTGCCATTTTCAAACAGACGGTTTCAAATTGAGCAAGCTTCGAATCTCCTCAAAGAGTGCCGCCTTCCCCCCGTCCCCAAAAGCGGAGGAGCTTCTTTTGCAAAAGTTTACCTATTTGGGAAGGGGAAAGCAGAGCTTTGCTTTCCTGGGAGAGGATCAACAGACCGTTTTGAAGCTCTTTAATAATAGCTATCAGAGAAGGATCTTTTGGGCCTCCTTTCTTCCTCATAGCGCCAAAAGAATCTCCTATCTGCAGTCCAAACTCAACCTCCTGCACCAAAGTTATTTCCTTGCATGGGAAGAGCTGAAAGAAGAGACAGCCCTTCTCCATCTGCAACTTGGATCTTCGTTGCAAGCATCGAAGAGAGTGGTGCTCATCGACAAGTTGGGAATTTCCCACTCATTAGATCTTTCCACCTGCCACTTTGCGCTGCAACGAAAGGGCGCCTTAGCCTATCCTTACCTCTCCCATCTGATGGCCCAAGGGAGGGTCCGGGAGGCGCAGGAAGCGCTCCGCTCTCTAATAGCTCTTCTTTTGAAACGATGCGAAAAGGGGATTGCAGACAGGGATCCTCTCATTCGCACCAATGCGGGTTTCTTAGACGGCAAGCCCTTTTTTATCGATCTGGGCCCCTTCTCCAAAACGGATAGAATCGCACCCGGAGAAGAGATTGGAAACATTACGACAGCTCTAAAAGAGTGGCTTAAAAAAAACCATCCCTCCTTGGTTCCACCCCTTGAAGCCATGATCCATGAAATCCCCTCTTCTTAAACTCTTTCTCTTCTGCCTTCTTTTTGTCGCCGTGGAACGCTTCTGTTACGTGCAAACCCAAGGTTTTAGAGTGGGAAAAATCCTCTCCCCCCCCCATCGGGACGTAAGATGGCATTTTCCGGCTCCTTCTGAAGAAGAGCGCATCGAGCTGAAAAAAACTTTAAGTCAACCCTTTACCTTCTTAAGCAAAGGAAACGAATGCTATGCTTTCGTCTCGGAGGATGGGCAATATGTTCTTAAGTTCTTCAAACACCAGCTCTTGAGACTCTCTTTTTTGCACCAGGCGATTCTGACGCTTCCTCAGACCCCCTTTATCCGTGGATTATACAGGGCAAAAGAGGAGCGCCTCATGCGAAGTTTTATCAGCTGCAAAAGCGCCTGCGACCATTTTCGATCAGAGACGGGGATCATCACGCACAACCTTTCCAAAGAGTGGACGATCGACTCAAACGTTCTTCTTAAGGATCGCTTGCACATTGCACATGCCGTGGATCTGGATCAGACGACCTTTATCCTGCAAAAAAAGGCCACATTGGCTCCTCAGAAGTTCAGGGAGCTCATGGAGGAAGGGAAGCGAGGCGAGGCTCTTCTCTGCATGGAATCTACCCTCTCTTTAATCGGCAAGCGCCTCCGCTCCGGATTCTATGACCGCGATTTTCGCCCGGAAGAAAACATCGGTTTTATCGGCACTCAAGCCATCGAAATCGACACAGGTTCCTTTATTCCTGATCCAAGCCTAAATAATCACAGGGCCATTAAAAGAGCTTTCCTTTATGATGCATGCGAATTTCAAACATGGGTGGCGAGAGAACACCCCTCTCTTGTCGAACCCTTTCAACAGATGATTGGGCGCTATCTTGAAAAAGCTTGCTGGGATTAGCCTTGTTTTCTATTTTTTTCTCTTCGTCCTCCCCCGGTTTTGCTATGAAAAGACAGGAGACTTTTGGTATCAGACCATCCTTTCAGATCTTCCTTTCAACCCTCGGTGGGAAGCCGAACGGATCTCTTCTGCCGAAATGGAAATGATTCCTTCCCTTTTAAACCAGCGTTTCTTCTTTTTAGGCTCTGGCATGCAGTGCTTTGCCTTTCTCGGAGAGGATGAGAAAACCGTGCTTAAATTTTTTAAACACTCCCCTTCATTATTGAAAAAGGGACGATTTCTCTGGCACCGCCCTTTCCTCGACTCTATCTTCGACAGCTACAAACTCGCCTTTCAGGAGCTAAAAGAAGAGACAGGCATCCTCTTTTTGCATCTGAATAAGACCCGCTCTCTTCTCCCTACAGTCACACTCATCGATAAAATGGGAAATCCTCATCAGATTGCCCTGGATGAAACGGAGTTTGTTCTGCAAAAGGCAGGAGAGCTCATCTGCAAACGCCTCCGGCGCCAAATGGAGGATCAAGATATCTCCGGGGCCAAGCGCTCGCTTGATACCCTCTTTTTTGCCTTGAGCCGAGGCTACCGAAAGGGAATCAAAAATAATGATCGCGCCTTTCGGAGAAATGTCGGATTTTCCGGCGATCATGCCCTCCTTCTCGATGCGGGCTCTCTTCTTTGTGATGAGAGAGTAAAAATCCCCATGGAAGCACAAAAAGAGGTGTTGCAAAAAGGAAGAAATCTTCAAAATTGGTTGCTGAAGCACTATCCTGAGCTTCATGTTTACTATATGAATTTAGTCCAACAAATGAAGGAGGAATAAAGATGGCAAGGAAATATCTTCCCCGTTCTTTTTGGTCTTTTCCATCAACCCGTTTTCCCTTTTCGCTCTTTGAAGAAAACGAAGAGGAGGGATGGATTCATGACTTTTCCGACCCCTCGGGACTCTCTGTGTACGAAGATGAGGAGCATGTCTATGTGGACGCCTCGCTCCCAGGTATTCAGGCAGGCGAGATCGAAATGACCTTTGAAAAGGGAATCCTATGGATCAAAGCGGAAAAACAGGAGGAACACGAAGAGAAGCACAAGAAATACTACCGGAAAGCCACAAGCGCCTTTTCCTACCGCGTCGCCATCCCCGGAGAGATCGAAGAGCGCCGCGAACCCGAGGCTCTCTTTAAGGAGGGAATCTTAAAGGTCACCTTCCAGAAGTCCAAAAAGAGTGAAACGAAAAAGATTCCCATCAAAAAGGGATAAGTAACGGGAGTGTGACAAACGTTCGTATTTTGTCTCACTATTCCCAGCTTGTGTAGATTTTTTGTAGCCGGAGGATGGATGAAATTCATAAAAATCTCGCTTGGCGTTTTGCTTATCTTTTTTCTTGCCTTTAGCGGAGTGCGTGCGTTGCGCCTCTATCAGTTAAAAAAAGAGATGGAGAAACGACGGCCTTTAAAGCAGATTCTCTATGAGCGGCCGATGGTCGTTGTCATTCCCTCTTACAACAACAGCCGCTATTGCATTCGCAATCTCCGCTCGGTCTTAGAACAAAACTATCACAATTTTCGCATCCTTTATATCGATGACGCCTCCACCGATGATACTGCAGAAAAAGTCAAAACCTTTTTTGCTGCTTCTAGCAGCAAGATTCCCTTGACGCTGATCTTAAATGAGACCAATCGCGGAGCTCTTGCCAATCTCTACAACGCGATCCACAGCTGCCGAGATGATGAGATCATTGTGACCCTAGATGGCGACGACCACCTGGCCCATGAGGAGGTCTTAAAGCGCCTCAATCAGATCTACTCCCATGAAGATATCTGGATGACCTATGGAAATTTTTTAAACTATCCCGCCTACACACAAACTCCTGTCATCTGCAGCCAGATTTCCTACTCTGTCATTCTATCAAACAGTTATCGAACATCCCCCTGGGTCTCCTCTCATTTAAGGACCTTTTATGCATCTTTGTTTAAAAAGATCGCCCTGCAACATTTGCTCTACCAAGGCCGATTTTTCCCGATGGGGGGAGATCTCGCTTCCATGTTCCCGATGCTGGAGATGGCAGGAAAACACTCCTGCTTTGTAAAAGAGATTCTCTACCTTTACAATCGTGAAAATCCCTTAAACGACCATAAGGTCAGCCTAGCGCTTCAATCCGCCTGCTACCGCTTTGTGACAGCGCTTCCGAAATATTCCCCCTTAACCGCTCTTGATTTCACCGCACCAGCCGAAAACAGCTCAGATCTTCTGCTCTTCTCCCGCGACCGCCCGCTCCAGCTCTACGCCCTGCTAGAATCGATAGAAGCTTATGCAAGCCATTATGACACACTCTTTGTCCTCTACAAAGCAAGTACTGAGGAGTATGAACGGGCTTATAAGCAGGTCTTTGAGCGCTTTGTGCACGCGACCCCCCTTAAAGAGTCCTCTGAGAGCGGCTGCGACTTTCGTTCCCTCTTTTTGCGCGCCCTCTTTCAAGAGTCCCAAAGCAAGTATGTCGCCTTTGCCGTCGACGATTTGATCCTGACGGACACAATCGATTTTAGCGAGGCGATCTCATCGCTTCAAGCTGCCAAAGCTTATGCCTTTTACTTAAGTAACGGGAAAAACCTGACCACTTGTTACATGCAGAGGCGCGCCCAGCCTCTGCCTCCCCACGTTGCCCTCAATCACTCTGTCTTTGCGTGGCAATTTCAACAGGGTGAGTCCGATTGGCGCTATCCCCATACCCTTGATTTGGGCCTCTATCGAAAAGCCGCAATTGAAAAGGATCTTAAAAACCTCTCCTTTCATAATCCCACAACTCTGGAGGCTAACTGGGCTAAGAAATCCAAGCGCAAACGCGTAGGCCTTTTTTATGAGAACTCAAAATGCGTCAATCTTCCTTTAAATCTCGTCATCCCTTCTTCTAACCGCAACAGCAATATCTATACGCCTCAAGAGCTGCTCACTCTCTTCAATCAGGGGCTAAAGCTCGATATCACTCCCTTGCGCCAGATGAAGAACATCTCGCGCCACATCGACTACACCCCCCAATTCATTAGGCGTTGAGTAAAAATGAATGAGCTCTTATTTTTTCTTCATTTTTTGATTGTGGGGAGTTTTGCAATGGGCGCGCTCCGATTGGGAAAAGAGGGCTTAACGGCCTTTGTCTCTCTTGCCGCGCTTCTTGCAAATCTTTTTGTCTTAAAACAGGTGACCCTTTTCGGGCTGACCATCACCTGCACGGATGTCTTGGCCATTGGAAGCATCCTCGCACTCAATCTTCTCCAGGAGCATTTTGGAAAAGCGAGCGCTTCAAAAGCCGCGTGGATCTGTTTTTATCTCATGACTTTTTTTTCCGTGATGTCTCTTTTGCATCTCGCCTATAAACCCAGCATCTTAGATGCGGCCCACTTTGCCTATTCCACCCTCCTCTCCCCTGCCCCGCGTCTTCTTCTCGCCTCCCTCGCCGTCTTTTTTTTCGTGCAGCAGTTTGACATCCGCCTGTATGGATGGCTTAAAAACAGAGGGAAGAAAAGGTCTTTGATGTTTCGCAGCAACCTCTCTCTCATCATCTCCCAATTTCTCGATACGGCTCTCTTTACCTTTTTTGGTCTATGGGGCCTTGTCGACGCGCTTTGGGAGATCCTCCTCTTTAGCTACGCCGTTAAACTCTTCATCATCTTTTCCATGACTTCTTTTGTTTCCCTTTCAAAATCTTTTATCCTTCCTTCCGATCATGTCCCCTTGTGATTCCTTTCCCTTTTGCTTTGAAATCCTCCATCGCTCCTCGCGCTCGCGAGCGCGCGTGGGTAAGATCCGTACGCCTCACGGAACCATCGACACCCCGAACTTTGTCGCCGTCGGAACCAATGGCACGATTAAGGCGCTTGATCATGCGACACTCCAGGACCTGAAGTTGCAACTCCTTTTTTGCAATACCTACCACCTGATGGTGCAGCCGGGGACCGAGACGATTAGCAAAGCAGGAGGACTCCATCGCTTCATCCAGCGCTCTCTTCCCTTAATCACCGACTCGGGAGGATTTCAAGTCTTCAGCCTGGCCTACGGAGGCGTCGCCAATGAGCTCAAGAGCCGCGGGACAAAAAAAAGAGAGGGAAGCGTTTTGAAGGTCACCGAAGAGGGGGTGCTCTTTCGCTCCTATCGGGACGGCTCGAAACTTCTCTTAACTCCCGAGAGCTCCATCCAGGCGCAAAAAGAGATGGGCGCCGATATTATCATCCCGCTCGATGAGCTCCCTCCCTACCACA
Source organism: Chlamydiae bacterium RIFCSPLOWO2_12_FULL_49_12 (assembly GCA_001796315.1). Lineage (GTDB taxonomy): Bacteria > Chlamydiota > Chlamydiia > Chlamydiales > Rhabdochlamydiaceae > 2-02-FULL-49-12. The sequence continues at coordinate 14,298 of MGME01000002.1, read as the reverse complement.
TCTCGAAGGAAAACCTGATTCTCTCCCTGGAGAGGACCCATCGCTGGGAAGAGCGCTCCTTGAAGAGCCATTTGCAAAATCCCAAAAATCAGGCTATCTACGGAGTGATTCACGGCGGAATCGATCAGGGGCTGCGCCAAAAAAGCTGCAGCTTTCTCTCCAGCCTGCCCTTTGATGGCTTTGCGATCGGCGGAAGCATCGGCAAGAACAGAGAAGAGATGACCGAGCTTCTCTCGTTCTTGACGCCTCGGCTTCCTCAAGAAAAGCCCGTCCACCTCTTGGGGATCGGAGACCTCGCCTCCCTCACCCGGCTCCTTCCCTTGGGCATCGACACCTTTGACAGCTCCTATCCCACTCGCGCGGCAAGACACGGCTATCTTTTCACAATGAATGGCACACTGGATATCACCAAAGGAATTTACCGCTCTGATTTTTCACCCGTAGACCCAGAGTGCTCCTGTAGGACCTGCGCTCACTCTCACAGGGCCTACCTGCACCATCTCTTTAAAGCAAAAGAGATCACAGCGCTCACTTTATGCACTCTTCACAACCTTCACTTCATGATAGAGTGGATGGCCAAGGTCCGCCGGGCCATTTGCGCCGATCTGTTGTGAAAAGACATGGCCGCCCCGTGATAGATGCTCTAACCAGACAGGCAAGCCGCATTGTCCGGACAGTGGGTTTACACGGAAACCGGTTCTTTCACCTTGTGGATGGCATTCGTGTAACAGCCGAAGCAGACGGGAAAGTAGGCCTCTTCCGCTCCCAGCTGAACGGTCGGCCCGTCCAACGTCGCAGATCCGTTGACGTGTCTTAAATTCATAATCGATTTTTTATTGCAGTAATGGCAGGTCGCCTTCACTTCCTCGATCGAATCCGCAAGTTCCATCAGCCTCAGTGAGCCCGGAAAGAGATGGGTTCGAAAATCTGTTCTAAGACCGTAACAGATCACAGGAATCCGGAAAGTCAGCGTGATCTGACGAAGCTGATCGATGAGCCGCTCTTGCAAAAATTGCGCTTCGTCAACGAGGATACAATCAACGCCTTCCAAGTCAATTTCCAGAAGGTTTGTCTCTCCTGTGATGAGAAGATCCGCCTTCATCTCCAGGCCTGCTCGCGATTTGATGTTGTCTTTTCCAAACCGGGTGTCGAGCTGGGGGCGAAAAAGCAAAATCTTTTTTCCCTGCTGCCGGTAGTTGTGAGCCACCGCCAACAAATTCAAGGTTTTTGCACTCCCTACGGTTCCATAACGAAAATATAACTTTGCCATGACTAGGACCTCTTTTAGATAGACTCGACTTTGTACAATTTGCGACAGTCGAGTTAAAGTCATCTTAGAGAAAAAAAGTTTTTTAGGAAATGCGCGGATTGAAAGATTCGAAGAAAGTGGTCACCAAAGCCTCTTCTTTTTTTTCTAAAGAGTTTGTCTCCAATGAGATGGGCTCGATGATTTTGATTTGATAGAGCCGGCTTCCGCAGAGAACGAAGCGCACCTGCACTCTTTTGTCCCCTTCGGTCGCCTGAAAATGCAGTGCGGAAAAGCGTCCCCAGTGCTGCAGATGATCTTTGACAAGAAGCTTGGTCCCAAACTGGGATTCATAGAACAGATAGAGAGCGGCATTCAGGATGGTCTTAGAGCGCGCAAGAAGCCAGGCGCGCGGCAACGTGACGTAGCTGACAGTATAGAAAATCTCCTTTTCGTTCTCTGAAGGGAGAGCCGCTACATATTCCTGGAGCTCTAATGTGGTCTTTGCTTGCGCAATCTCGATCGCTTTGTGCTGCAGGATGGGTTTGACGGGGAAATAGATGCTAAATCGTCCTTCGGACGAGACAAAGTTAAGCCAGCCTTCGGCTTTTTGAAGAAGAGCCAGAGGTCTTGCTTGAGGGAAAAAGAGAGTGCCGATTGCAAAGGCCGTCGTCACAAAGAGAGTCATAAAAGAAGCGAGGATCCTCCCTTTGCGTCCCATAGAAAAGATGCAAGAGAGTCGCTGGCGCCTTTTTAAAAAAAAGAGTGATGCGCGCCAGGCTCCCTTGAAAGAAAGAGTTTTTTTACCTTCTTCTAACATCCGGATCCCGATAAGGGCTCTCCCCGGAGTCGTTTGCCAGTTAAATAACGTCAGAGCCTCCAAAGGAATCGCTATCAAAGGAAGCGCAAGCGCACCCAAAAGATAAAAGAGGGGCTCAACGGCAAAAGGGAGGAACCAGGTCGAAGAGTGCAAGAGAAGAGCACAGAGTGTATAGTCAATGAGCCTAGAAAAGATGCGGTAAGCAAGAGAGACTCTTTTCTCTTTCATAAAACCTCATTTTTAGGAAAATGAATCTCACATTATATAACTTAGGAAACCTGAGAACAAGCAAAAAAATAACACTTTTTTATTATTAAAATCTTTATAAAAGAGAACAATATATTTTAAACTCGACTTTGCAACTTTTTGGGCCCGAAGGCCTCGAGATATTTGCTCTCTGGGGAGTTCTTTAAACCAGGAAGGGGTTAAAAACCCCTTCCTGGTTTAAAGAACTCCCAGTTCGACCGTAGGTCGAACGTCCGAGAGCAAATAGACGAGGCAGGCGGGTCCAAAAAGTTGCAAAGTCGAGTTAAAAGTACTGGGCATATATTCTTCTCACTAATCTCAGAAGAGGGAGCATCCATGAAAATAAGAGCACCAAGATATTTTGCGCTTCACAAACATACGCCTTCATATTGAGAGGAGTTTGATCGCGTTTAGATGTGCACTCAGATTTTTCCGGCTTCCACAGTGCAGAATGCGAAGGCAATGCGGCAATAGCTCTTTTCTGCGCACCGATCTCAACATCAACCTGAGGGGCCCACGTGACTCGTTTGGGAGAAAGTCTCTTTTCGCTGGAAGAGACGGAGTGACGATCCGGGATCCGGGTGCATCGCGTCTGCTTCACGCTCCCTTCTTCTTTCATACAGTAAGGAGCAAAGGCTCCTAATGCGCAAACTGCCTGAGTTGCCATCTCTTCCTCCCATCCATGCGATTTTTTAAGGATGATAGAAGAGCATCCACAAAAAAGCAAATTCGTCAAAGACTCAAATAGCCGCGGTTAGGTAAAATGATTCCCGTTTTAAACATGAGCTCGACTTTACAACTTTTTGGGCCCGAAGGCCTCGAGATATTTACTCTCGGGGGAGTTATTTAAACCAGGAAGGGGTTAAAAACCCCTTCCTGGTTTAAAGAATCTCCCAGTTCGACCGTAGGTCGAACGTCCGAGAGCAAATAGACGAGGCAGGCGGGTCCAAAAAGTTGCAAAGTCGAGATGAGGTATTTATGACTTCGCCTTCCGCTTTTTCTCGTTCTCAGTTTTCTTCTCTTCTTCCCTATCTGACGCCTCCCGTTGCAGCATCGCTTTCCATTGTCCCCGTCTTCTATGGCTTTGTCGTCAAAAGCGCCCAGCAACTTGGAAAGCCTCTTCCTCGCATGAGAGCTTCGGAAATCCTTAAAGCCGGCTTTAAAGCAGCTCCCACCATCGGGATTACAATCGGCACTCAAATGGTCGTGCAAGGCATAGTGGAAAATCTCTTGATGAAAAAATCAGACGGCCAGAAAAACGAAGGGAAAGAGCTTCGGTCAATGATTGTCAGCTCAATGATAGTTGGAGGGGTCTCTGCCCCGCCTTTGGCGGTTTTCAATGGACAAACCATGGGACGAACAGTCATACAATCCTTGAGAGCGCTCTCTATCAAACAAACGGGGGCCATCATGACAAGAGAGACAAGTTTCCTCTTTTCGTTGCGCGTGAGCGGTCCTGTCAGCAGCTGGATGAAGCGCAACTTCAAAGAGAGCAGGAGCGTAGAATACGGCTCTGCATTTCTCACCGCGGCAATTGGCAGTCTCATTGGCCATCCCGCCGATACGGCATTGACCCTTTGGCAAAAAGAGATGAAATTAAAAACCATCCGCCAATCGCTTCAAGGGGCCCCTGTCAGGGCGTTGGCCGTTGGGGCTTTTGCGATTTTGTATAAAAGCGCTAAAGAGGGCGCCGAAAAGAGATGTTTCTGAAAGGACTATTTCTCCTTTTCTTCTCTTTTCTCCCTCTTCAAAGCGAAGAGGGAATAGACCCGGATTTGAACGGCGCGGAGTCTATCGCCGAACGGAGCATAAATCCCGCACAGATCCCTTACCTGATCCAAAAAAATGATCTCAAAAAGGCGCTTGATCTCTACCGCAGCTACTATGAGCAGCAAAAGCGTCACGATTTTGAAATCTTAGAGCAGCTGGGGACCATTCTTCTCGAAAAAGGAGCCCTCGAAACGGCTCCGGAGATCCAACTGCTCTCTCTTTACGGCTCTCTTTACGCCTCTCTCTCTTCAAAGCTCTCAGTTGTCGAAGCCGCCTTAAAAAGCCCCCATCTACCCACGCAGCTCGCAGCTCTCCATCTTATCGGACGCCTCCATGATGATCGCTGCAGCACTCTTCTCCATCTCGCCATGACATCCGATTTCCTCTACACGAGGATGGAGGCGGCCTACCAATTGGCGCTACGTAAAAATCCGGGCGCCGTGGGACAGATTGAATCCCTCATGTTCCGCGTGCCTCCTGCTTTACGCTCTTACTTCCCCTCATTTTTTGCCCTGATCGGCACTCCCGATGCGACAAAAATCTTAAAAGGACTCCTTGAGGCAAGTGATGAACAGGTGCGAATTGAAGCAATTCTAAGTACGGCTTCGCATGGGCGAGAAGAACTTCTTCCCCTCATTCGGAGCATGGCAACCCATCCCGGCCCTCTTGTTCAGGAAGCAACCGCCTTTGCACTTGGAGAGCTGAAAGACTCCCATTCTCTTTCCAAACTCAGACGCCTCTCTCTCTCTTCATTCGTCCCCATTAGAATCGCCGCATGCCGCTCTCTCTACCTCCTGGGAGAAAAAGAGGTGCAGGGCGTCATCGAAGAGCTTGCTCAAAAAGAGAATCTCTTCGCCATTCAGCTTCTTGGAGAAATGGAAGGGAGCAACGCCGTTCTTGTCTCTTTACTCGACTCTCGCAACCTGCATGTCCGATTCAATAGCGCGCTCTCTCTTCTCAAAAAAAGAGATCCTCGCGCCGCACCTCAACTCAAAGAGCTTCTCATTCGAGATACGAGAGACTTTGGCTTTTATCCCATCTATACTCCCGGACGCGCTCTGATGGCATGGAAGATCTTGCCCTCCCTCGATCAACAACAACAAAATATTCCCTATGACCTGAAAGGTATGACGTTAGCCTTTCGCGAAAAGATTCTGCGCGACGCTCTCGAGCTTCCCGAAACGGAATTTTTGATGCTCGCCGAAGCGCTCTTTACCTCCCGCCAGACCGAGTTGATTCCCCTTCTGGTGCGCCTGCTTGAAAATCTTGAGTCCAAGGAAGCCTCTCTTCTCTTAAAACGGCAGCAAAGAGCAGCAGGAGCTCCCCTCATTCGCTCCTATTGCAATTTAAGCCTCTTTCGCCTCAAGGAGAAGGGACCCTATGAGGAAGGAGTCCGCAGCTGGGTAGAGAGAAACAAGGGGAAAGAGCTCATCCGCTTTCGGGAAATCACTCCGAAACGGATGAAGGGATCCGATTCTCCCTATGAACTCACTCCTGAAGAACGTTCCCGTCTCTTCATCGAAACGCTCGAAGCTCTTGCCCAAAGCGATAATGCAAGAAGCATTGACCTCTTTTTGAATCTCATTGAAAAAGGCAACCCCAAAAACCGCTATGTCCTAGCCGGCCTCCTCTTGAAAGCCCTCCACTAATAGATAAAAACAGTGCGGAGTATCCCGAATGCACTTGAAAAATTGGATTTGGGCCAACGCGAAAGCTCCCGCGATTTGACGCAACATCTCATAAATTTGAGGTAACATTTCGGGCTGCGACCGTCGGATTCGAAAATTTTGTTCGTCGTCCATAGCGCTTTGGCTATGGACTTCTCACAAACTTTTCGACTCCTTGGTCTCGCCGCGAAATGTTTACCTCAACTTTATGAGAAGTTGCGATTTGACGATCGCAAGTATATCTCCTAAAAAGTTATACTCAATCTCCTATGCGCACTCCTTTTCCTCTAATTGCCGCATTGTTTGTTTTTTGTAACGCGACTCTCGTCTCTCTTCCAACCGCCTCTCTAACGCAGAGACGAGAGCTGGAGATCAATCTCAACGACCCCGTCTTCAAAGAAGGGGTTCTAACAACCGACCGCGGCGGTGTAGTCATAGGAGAGGCGTTGCGCATCCAAGCGGGAAAAGTGACCTATATCAACCGAATCGAAGAGGGACTTCCCGTCAAAAAGATCATCGCTGAAGAGAACCTGCTTGTCGAATACGCCGGAAAGGCCTTTGTGGGAAAGAAGCTCGAGTTTAATTTTTTGACGCGTACGGGAACTGTCTGGGAAGGAAAGACCTACATCGATGTCTGGTTCATTGGCGGAGAAAAGATCGAACTCAGGGCCGACGGAAGCTACCACATCCACCACGCATTCCTCACCACTTCTGAAGATAGTCATTCCCTATGGGACATTCACGCTGGCCAGGTCAATATCACAAAGGATCACTTTCTCGCAGCCAATAACATCCGCGTCCGCTTTAGCAAGTTTCCCATCTTCTGGCTCCCCTCATTCAAGGCTAATCTCAGGTTTTTTAAGGATCCTCCTGTCCGCTACAAGATTGTATGGGACAAGGGCTTGGGGCCCAGGGCAACCATGCGCTACCGCATCTATTCCTGGAACGATCTCAACCTTTACTTGCGCCTCGACTACCGCCTGAAGCGGGGCTTTGGAGGAGCTCTCGAGTCTGAATACTTCTCTCCGGACGGACGCACCGCCTTTGTGACAAAGAGTTACGGCGCACATGACAAGAGTATCCCCGATCAAGAAGGGCCGCGCCGTTTCCGCCTCCAGGGCCTGCTCGATTCTCGCAGCGAAAGCGGCAAAACCCTGTTTCACATGACGTGGGATAAACTGCATGACAGCAAAATGCCCGGAGACTTCAGGAGCGAAGACTTTGAAATCAACACGCAAAAACAGACAATCCTCTGGATCCACCATCTGGAAAAGAACGCCTTTGCCACCTTGCGCTTTCAGCCTCGAATCAACTCCTTCCAGAGTCTCAACCAAGAGCTTCCCCTGCTTCATTTCGGAATCAAGCCCTTTGTTCTGGGAAAGACTGGGATCATCTCTCAAAACAATGCAAAAGCGGCCTTTCTCGATTATGTCTTTGACAAGACGCTAAGAGCACAGCTTCCAAGCCGCCATGCCATCCGCCTGGAGACGCAAAATCAGCTCTATCGCCCCTTGCCGCTGGGCCCTTTTACTCTAACGCCCCATGCGGGCATCGTTGCAATTTTTTACAACAACAATCCATTCAATCAATCCATCGGACAAAGCGCTCTTTCTTACGGGGCTGATCTCAACACCCGCCTCTACCGGCAGGTCAAAGGAACGACACATGAATGGATGCCCTACGCTCGCTTTGATGGCCTTTCAAAGCCTCTTGCTCAAAGTGACGATGTGATCATCTTCAGCCTTCAAGACGGCTATTCTAGACTCGAGCAACTGCGCCTAGGGATCAAAAACAGCTTATTTACCAAAGGATTATCACCGACCTTTGCCTTGGATCTCTTCACGTACGGATTTTTTGCGGGGAAGAGCTTTCACCGAACCTTTCCAAAGGCCTATGCCGCGGCCAACTGGAATCTGCCCTCCTGCGCACTCTACGCCTGCACCGCTTGGAATTTTCGCAACCGTCTCTTGGATTTTTTTAACATTCGCTCTCTTTGGACGGTAAGCGAAACCTTTGCTATTGCTCTTGAATTTCGCCACAGAAGCCGTTTTGACTTTAGAAAAGCCGACCACGAGAACTTCATCTTAGACTCCGAAAGACCGCTCTCCGAACTCCTCCACTCTCCGCTCTCCGACGGGCGCAACACCTTCCTCTCCCATCTCTACTTCTACCTCTCTCCGCGTTGGACGTGCCATTTCGAATCCCACCAAGGATGGGGCCGCAGAGACGATCCTTCCTACACTGCAGCCAGAATCGAGCTCTTCACCCTCCTGACTACCAGCTGGAGGCTTAAGATCTCCGTAGAACGCACTCCCAACAACTTCCGCTTCGGAGGAGGAATCTCACTTGTCAAGTAATAGACCGAACGCAACGCAAAAATTGCGATTTTACGATTTTGTACAGCTCTACCGCGCGGCCCAAATTCACCATTAGAGAACTTCTTTCGAAACTCGGTGATGAAACTCAAGCAGTCGGGATCAGCTGCAGGTCCGTCTGTCTCTTTTGGATCTCTTTTAAGGCGGGAGCGATCTTTTTTTTAACGGCTTTAGGGAGCCGGTCGATGAAAAGAACGCCGTTGAGATGGTCATTCTCATGGAGGATGATACGCGCTTTGTAGCCGAAGACCTCCTCTTTAAAGGGATTTCCCTCAAGATCTAAGGCCTCAATGCTTAATGAGAGGGCGCGCTCCACCTCTTCGCGAATGCCGGGAATGGAGAGGCACCCCTCGACGTCGTTTCCGGAAATGCCGGGATGGACGGTGATCTTTGGGTTGATGTAGACCTGAGGATGAGTCAGGGTGAGCATGCCGTCTTCTCCCTCCTGACAGTTGCGCAAGACAATGAGTCTCAAAAGATGTCCGACTTGGGGAGCGGCAAGACCTATCCCCAGGCTTTTGTCCATCGTGGCAACCATCTGCATCACAAGAGAGCGCACTTCTTCTGTGACCGCCAAGACGGGCTGAGCCTTTTTTCGCAAAAGAGGATGTCCATATTGGAGAATGGGCAAACTCATGGAGCACTCTCTTCAATGGCCGTCCCCGCCTTCACCTGGCGCCTTCCCAAAGCAGACGTCCAAAGAGAGAGAAAGACACAGGCTATCACAAAGATGAGGGCGAGATAAGCCGTGATCTTTTTTAGAACCTCTGCCGTTGAGGTTCCAAAAAGCGATTCTCCGGCATCTCCTCCAAAAGAGGCGCCCAGTCCCAAGCTCTTACTCTCCTGGATGAGAACAATAAAGCAGGTGATGAAGCAAATAAATAGAAATAAAAAAATTGATAAATAAAATAAAAAATGCATCTTCACGCCTTGTAATTAATGATTTTAGCAAAACTCTCAATTTTTAGGGAAGCTCCTCCTACAAGCGCTCCATCAATGTGGGGTTGCGCCATCAATTCGGCGATGTTATCCGGCTTGACAGAGCCTCCATAGAGAATCCGGATCCGGTCTGCGGCCTCTTTCCCCCAGCGCTCGAAGAGGTAGCTGCGGCAAAAGGAGTGGGTCTCGCCGGCCATTTCAGGAGTGGCCGTCTGCCCCGTTCCGATGGCCCAGACCGGCTCATACGCCAAGATCACTCCCTGAAGCTCTTCCGCTCTCACATCTTTGAGAGAGCCGTCAAGCTGTTTTTTGAGCACTGCTTCGGTCTTTCCCTCATCTCTCTCGCTTTCCTTTTCGCCAATGCACAGAACCACTTTGAGATTTAAGGAAAAGGCGCGCTTGACTTTGCGCTGGATGAAGGCGTCGCTCTCTTGAAAAAGATGCCTTCTCTCCGAATGGCCGAGAATGACAAATGCGGCGCCGGCATCCCGGAGTTGCCGCGCTGAGATCTCTCCCGTAAAAGCACCTTCGAGCTCATCATGCATATTTTGAGCGCCGATCAGTATAGAGCCTTTTTTTTTAGCGGCTAGCGCAGCCCCCTGCAGAGCCGTAAAGGGGACTGCCAGATAGATCTCCGCCACGCTCTTTTGAATAAGAGGGGTCAAGTTGAAGATAAACTCCTCCGCTTCGCGGATGGTCTTATACATCTTCCAGTTTCCTGCCAGGATCGGCTTTCTTTGCATAAACTCTCCTATTGACAACTCTGTGCATTCTAATCATGCTGAAACGTTAAAACAAGCCTTTTTATGCCCTCCTCTTCAAAGATCTACTCTGTCGCCGAGCTTACTGTTGCGATCAAAAAGCAGCTGGAGTCGGCCTACCCCTCCGTCTGCGTGAAGGGAGAGATCAGCAATTTTAAGCTCCAAAGCTCGGGCCATCTCTACTTTACGTTAAAGGATGAGCGCGCCCAAATCTCGTGCGCCCTTTTCAAAGGCGATGCGCAAGGGTTAAAGCGTCTTCCCAAAGAGGGCGACAAGGTCTTGGCTCAAGGAGAGGTGAGCGTCTATCCGCCTCGAGGCAATTATCAGCTGATCGTACGCTCTTTGCAATTTGAAGGAATAGGGGAGCTCTTGATGAAATTCCAGGAACTCAAGGAGAGATTGCAAAAAAGAGGATGGTTTGACTCTGCCCACAAAAAGCCCTTGCCTCCTTTTCCCAAGACCATCGGTGTGGTGACGAGCCCCACAGGAGCGGTCATTCAAGATATTGTGCATGTCCTGACGCGCCGTTTTTCGGGTTTTCATCTTCTGTTAAACCCTGTCAAAGTCCAGGGAGAGGGAGCAGCTCAAGAGATTGCCCGGGCAATTGATGAGATGAACCGCTACGCACTTGCTGATCTTTTGATTGTCGGAAGAGGAGGCGGCTCTTTGGAAGATCTCTTTGCCTTTAACGAGGAGATCGTTGCCGAAGCAATCTTTCACTCGAAGATTCCCGTCATCTCCGCCGTCGGACATGAAACGGATGTCACCCTTGCAGACTATGTGGCAGATGTGCGCGCCCCCACTCCTTCCGCCGCTGCAGAGATCGCCCTCTTTGCCAAAAGCGAGCAGCTCAACCGGCTCAGGGCTGCAAAGCAAAGCATCCGCCAACTTCTCTCTGCCCTTTTAGAAAAGTGCCGCCTGCGCCTTCATGGGCTCCTCGTTCACCCCTCTTTTTCCTCTCCCTCCTCGCTCGTTACGCCCTATGCACAGATCTTGGATGACGTCACAGCTTCTCTAGACGCGGCGATCCGAACTCGTCTCTTGCAAGCAAAGATGAGCCTGCTTGCAGCTAAAAGAGAAGCAGCAGGGCGAAACCCCAGACAAAACGTAAAAGAGTGGAAAGAGCGCTTTTATAGGATCTCTCAGCAGATTTTCCACAGGATCCAAGAGAGCGTCGTCCAGAGAAAAGAGAGGCTCGCCGCCCATATCCGCCACCTGCATGCAGTCGACCCGCGCACTCTTTTAACGCGGGGCTACTCTCTTCTCTTCACGGAAAAAAGAGATTCCGTTATCGTTTCAGCCAGTCAGGTTAAGAAGGGAGAGTCGCTTTTTATTTTGATGCATGACGGGGAGATTTGTTCAAACGTGGATGAGGTAACACTTGGAAAAAGATAATCCCTTTTCTTTTGAAGAGGCATATGGAAGACTGGAGGCGATCTTAGAGCAGTTAAACTCAGGAAAACTCTCCTTGGATTCCTCCCTGAAGCTCTATGAAGAGGCCGATCGTCTGATTGCCTCTTGCACTTCCCGTCTTACTCAAGCCGAGCAAAAGATTGAAATGCTCGTCAAAACCCGAGAGTCCAAGCTGCAGTTGGACGCCTTGGGAAGACCTCAAACAGAGCCCTTTATCCCCGCATGAGCCACTCTCTTCTTTCTCAAATTTCTGCCCCTGAAGATTTACAAAAGTTTTCTTTAGAAGAGCTCAATGAGCTTGCAGAGGAGATACGCACCACCATCATTGATACCCTCTCTGTCAATGGAGGGCATCTCGCTTCCAATCTGGGCATTGTCGAGGCGACCCTTGCCCTCCACCGCACTTTCTCTTCACCTGTCGACAAACTGATTTTTGATGTCAGCCACCAGTGCTATCCGCATAAACTCCTAAGTGGAAGAAGAGAGCGCTTTTCGACCCTCCGCCGTTTCAAGGGCATCTCCGGCTTCACCCATCCCTTAGAGTCTGTCCACGACCACTTTCATGCCGGCCATGCGGGAACGGCCCTCTCTTTGGCTTTAGGTCTTGCCAAAAATCGCGACCTGTCCCAGCGAGACGAACACATCATTCCCATCTTGGGAGACGCCTCTTTGACCTGCGGTCTTACTTTAGAGGCGCTCAATAACATCCCCAAACAGCTGCGCCGCTTTATCGTCATCTTAAATGACAATAAGATGTCCATCTCCAAAAGCGTCGGAGCGATTACCCACATCCTAAGCCGTTTCTTCAACAACCCGCGCTCTAATCGGATCTACCTTGAAATCGAATCCTTTCTGGCCAAGGTTCCGGGATGCGGAGAGACGCTTGCCAAACAGGGCCACAAGCTGAAAGAATCGCTAAAAAATCTCGTTAGCGCCGCTCCCTTTTTTGAACAGTTTGGCCTTGCCTATGTAGGTCCTATCGATGGCCATGACATAAAAAAGATGATCGATCTCTTTGAGAGCCTTAAAGAGTGCTCTCATCCCGTCGTCGTCCACTTGGTCACTGAAAAAGGAAGAGGGATGGGAGCCGCCTCTCAAAATCCGATTTCCTATCATGGCGTCAAACCCTTCGACAAGATCACGGGACAATTCCTCGCTTCGTCCGGCAAGGCGACAACCTTTCCTAAAGTCTTTGGAAAGCACCTCCTTGCGATGGCCGAAAATGATCCCAGTTTAGTCACCGTGACACCTGCCATGGCCGCCGGCTCCTGCCTCGAAGAACTTCTTCAGAAATTCCCCGAGAGGTGTCTGGATGTCGGCATTGCTGAGGGTCATGCTGTCACCCTCTGCGGAGGAATGGCCTACGGGAAAAAGATGAAAATTGTCTGCTCCATCTATGCGACCTTTCTACAACGCGCTTTCGACAACCTTTTTCACGACGTCTGCCTCCAGGAAGCCCCGGTTCTCTTTGCCTTAGATCGCGCCGGACTCGCAGGCGCCGATGGAACCACCCATAACGGCATCTACGACATCTCCTTCTTGAATGCCATGCCCAATATGGTGATCTGCCAACCCAGAGACGGCCAGCTCTTAAAAGAACTTCTTGAGAGCGCCTTTCTTTGGAATCGTCCGACCGCAGTGCGCTATCCCAACCTTCCCACTAATGAAAGCTTCAAACCTCTTCAAAAAAGAGAGCTTGGCGTCGGGGAGGTCCTCGCTCAAGGAGAGGATATCGCCTTGATTGCCTTAGGCCATATGTGCTCCCTTGCCTTAGAAGTGAGAGAGCAGCTGCTCAATCATGGCCTGACAGCTACCGTGATCGATCCCATCTTTGTGAAGCCGCTAGATTCCGACCTTTTCTTGAAGACGCTCTCCACCCATCGCTTTGTAGCTACCATAGAAGAGCACTCCTTAAACGGAGGGCTGGGGATGATCTTCAACTCCTTTGTGGCAAGGAACCAGTTCAATTCCGTTGAAGTTCTCAATTTCGGCATTCCAGACACCTTTGTGGCACATGGAAGCCACAAAGAGCTCTTACAAGAACTCTCTCTTGACAGCGCCTCTTTAACTAAACAGATCCTTCGCCATTTTTCCTTCAAGCCCGCACCCCTCTTCTCAGCAGGTAAGGTATGATCATCGCTCTCTTTCCCAGCCGTCAAAAAGAGAAAGCCAAAAACCTCGCTAAAGAGCTTTTCGCCTTTCTTACCCAAAAAGGGATCACCGTCGTTATCGATGAGACTTGCGCCAAAGAACTCGGAGCCAAAGCCATCTCAGAGGTCCCTTTGGAAAAGATCGACTTTTTTGTCTCCCTCGGAGGAGACGGCACGATCTTGGGTCTGATGCACAAATATCAGTACTTTGATACACCCATTTTCGGCATCAATTTAGGCCATTTGGGCTTCATGGCCGATGTGCCTCACTCCGAAGCCCTCTCCGGCTTGGCTGAACTCTTGGACGGCAACTACCGCATCAGCGAACGGGTCATGATCGAAGGGACGAAAGATAGCGCCCATCACTGTTTCGCGGTCAACGATATCGTCATCCATCGAGGCAGAAATCCCCATCTTGTAGAAATCTCCCTTCAGGTCGACGGACTCTTTTTAAATACTTTTGTCGCCGACGGCGTCATCCTCTCTACTCCCAACGGCTCCACCGCCTATTCTCTGGCAGCCGGAGGCCCCATCTTAAGTCCCGATCTCGAGGCCATTGTCTTAACCCCGATCAGTCCCCACACCATCTCGAATCGCCCCATGGTCCTGACGGCCAACCAGGAGATTCACATCCAGTACTTAAGTCCTTACCATCCTGTAGATGTAAGCGCGGACGGCTCTGCCAATTTCCCTTTGAAGACAGATGAGATTCTAAGAGTGAAGCGGAGCGCCAAGAAGTTTTGCCTAGTGAGTCTGCTCCGACACGACTACTTCTCTACCTTGCGCACCAAACTCGGCTGGACAGGCAAGCTGCGCTAACCATCGAATATGCGTCTAGTGCTCTGTCAACATTGAAATTACGGATGCGCGGCGCCAAAGCGCCGAATTTCAACGATCGCAAGTGCCATTTG
>MGME01000001.1:12984-19184 GCA_001796315.1 Chlamydiae bacterium RIFCSPLOWO2_12_FULL_49_12 | reverse complement strand
CTCACGGAAAAAAGTTGTGAACCACCCCATTAACCTCTGGGGTCTTTCCCTCTACGTTTCGATCGAAAAGAGAAAAAGCGCCAAGGAGCAAAGGTGGGTTCTGAGAAAATTCAGGCGATTACTTTCGTGTTTTACGTGTTTAGAACCAGATGGTTGCGTGCTATGAATTTATTTTTTTGTCCAGTAAAGAGGTTTTGCCGCTTCAAATTTTGCCTTTTTCAAGATCGATTATTTATCCTGGTTGGAATCAAATGCCCATTTGGGGCATCCCCCTCAACTGTAATATGTTATAGAACTTTTTTAATTAACTGACAGCTTCCCTTTTTCTTGCGGAAATAGGTCTTTTAGACATATTATCGAAGGCCTATGAAACGCAATACGACCAAATATGCCCTTTTAGGGCTGCTATCCATCGAGCCCTTATCCGGCTACGACATTAAAAAGCTGATCAAAATGAGCCTTGCCCATTTTTGGTCAGAAAGTAATGGCCAAATCTATCCAACGCTCAATCAGTTGATTCAAGACAATTGGATTGAACTCTTGGACAGCCCGTCATCCAGTAAAAAACCGAGCAACCGCTATGCCATCACTGAACTGGGACGCACCGAACTGCAAAAATGGATGCGCCACGATGAAGAAAAATCCGTTCATCGGGATGAAAATCTGCTGAAATTATTTTTTGGATCAAACGTCCCGAAAATCGAATCGATCCAGCGTCTAAAAAATCGCAAAGAAAGACTCGCCAAAAAGCTCCATGAATATCGCGCGATTGCGACGTTGCTCGAAAATGAACCACCCTCCTCCCATAAAACGTATTGGATCTTGACCGTCAAATACGGCATGAGTCACGCGCAGGCAGCCATCGATTGGTGCCAACTAGCCATGAAAACCTTGGAAAATGCTGAACTATGTTAGTACTAAGAAAGCTAGTCACATTTTTGCCCTGGATCATCAGCGGTGTCATTTCTGCGGTTTTTCCAACCTATGCAATGATCATTGGTCTCATCTGTTCTCTTTTTCCCGCTGCCAAACTGAAGCAAGGTTTTCTTCTCGAATGGGGATCGGTTCTCTTTTTTTTCATTGGAACCTTTAATGCTCATTTCGTCGGAAATTCCTATCTGACTCAACACTTCTCCTTTTGCATGTCGCTATTCTTTGTCGCTGCAGCGGGAATTTCCTTACTGATTGGCAAGCCATTCACCTTGCAGTACGCCAAGTTGGAAACCGATTCAAAGAGTTGGGATCACCCTCTATTTTTACGGATCAATCAAATCATGACTGGAGGTTTAGGGATCATTTTTTTGGGTGTCTTTCTCGTGAATCTCTATCGATATTTCCATCCGGGCATTCTGAATGGCCGGCTGGTATGGATTATCGCAATATTATTAAAAATCATATTCGTGTATCGATTTCCCAACTGGTACAAAACAAGATACTTATTAAAGGAGTCTGATGAAAATCACGGCCATTAACGGCAGTCCCAAAGGAAAAAGAGGCGCGACCTACCTCATGGTCGAAGAGTTTTTAAAAGGAGCGCAAGCTCAAGGCGCAGAAACCAAACACATTTTGCTGTCAAACATGAATATCCATCATTGCATGGGCTGCTTTTCTTGCTGGGTGAAGACGCCGGGCGTGTGCGTCTTTCACGACGACAGGAAAAAGATCGATTTATCCGGCAGCGATATCATCATATACGCCACACCTGTCTATGTAGATAATATCTCAGGGCTTTTAAAAAACTTTATGGATCGCGGAGTTTCATCTGTTTTTCCAACGATCGAAAAAGACGCACAAGGCGAAGGAATTCATCCGAAAAGGCGAACCGTTCGCCCCAAAATCATGACCATGGCCAACTGCGGCTATCCCGGACAAACCCATTTTGAAGTGTTAAAAGTGCTATTTCGACGGATTGCTCGAAACATGGAAACCGACTTGATTGGAGAGATCTATCGCAATCAGGGCCCTCTTTTATTGAGGGATGATCCTCAATTGGAGCCAATCATCGCCCAATACAAACTACGGCTCCAGACAGCGGGAAGAGAAATCGTGAATGAATTATCGATCAGTGAAAAAACGAAACGAGAGCTGGAAGAAGAGCTCATTCCCCATGATCTTTATCTGCAAAAACATAATGAGATTTTTAACCAGTTGGCATCAATATGAAAATCCTCACAGCAATTCCCTGGTTCGTATGGTTGTTATTTGGTTATGTGATTCTAAGAGGGGTGAAGGAGCGGTTTACAATCGCAGGTTATGCCGATAAGGAAGATCGTCATCGTTCCTGTTACTGGTCTCCTTATTGATGAAATTTTTCAAAAGTTCAACTTGTGTATCGGATCATTTTAACGAGGGTAATGACTCCGAGGACGATGCTGAACAAGGAGATGGCAAGCCCTAAGCTTCTCGAGAGGAAAAGAGAGAGTCTGTCTGCGCGCTGAATGAGCGTGGAGACAAAGAAGCCGTTGAGGCCATCGGAGAGCATCATGCCAACCATAAAGATCAGCCCGAGAACTCCGGAAAATAACCACCCCGCCAAGACGGAGGCGGAGAGGGAAAAGAGGGCGACTTGGCTAAAGGTGTCAAAAGAGAAGGCAAAAAGAGCCCCAATGAACATGATCAAGCAGGGATTGAAGCTTCTATTGAAGATTTTTTTTGCTAAATAGCTTTTGATGCCGGAGGGAAGAGCGCCGTGAGTTGGGTTTTGAAAAATGGTCCAAAGATTCAAGAAGCCAAAGAGGAACAAAAAGATCATGGAGACCCATGTCCCAAAGACCTCCAGCCACTCCGGGACCCGCGATTGGATCAGACCGCTTCCGATGATGATGCTGATGAGAGTTACGATGATTCCGTGGCCAAGCGAAAACAAAAATCCCACTATCTTGGAGAGAAAACGGTGCTCTCGAACGGTTCGGGTGATGGCATCGATTGTCGCAAGATGGTCTAAATCAAAGCCGTGTCTTGCTCCGAGGCTAAGTGCCATCAAGCTTAAAAGCAGACTGGATTGATTGACGTCCATATGCCGAGTATAGTTCGATGAGGAAATTCAGGACAACCCGTCAGGTGATGTCGATGCTTTTGAGCATGACCAAATAGGCATGAGGGTCATCTATGTCCTGAGACTCTTCGGTTTCAATGAAGGCGTCTTCGGCAAGTGTTCCTTTGGCTGCGAGATCAAAATGCTCTTTGAAATGAGAGGGTGAAAAATGGGAAAGGGCTCCCAGCCGGACGGAAACTTTGACAACTTTAGAGGCTTTTTTTTCTTTAGCAAGCAGAATGATTTTTTTTATCAAATTGTCCATCAGACTTTTTTCATGCATGCCTGTATTTCCTTTTCATTTAAGATTGAACGGGCAATCGATTCGATTTTCCCGGCAACGGCTGGAGATAGGCCGCTGGTGATTTGAAAGCTGCTTCCGGCGATTGCATAGATGATTAGGGTTTTGGGCAATTGATCTAACTCGCGGGAAAGAGCAATTGCTTCGGGGATGCTCAAGGCGTGTGTGGAGGTCTCTTTTTTTTCTACGTTTAGAGCTTCCTGAAGTCCATCCAGACGCTTCCAGGAGCCCGGAGGGGCATCGGAGAGACAGGCGTCGACCAAATAGACGCTGTCGTGTGATGCAAATATCTCCATTAAGGCGGAAAAATCCCCTCTTTGCTTGCTCAGTTCTATCTCTTCGGGGATTCTCTTTTCCAGCTTGTCAATAACAGCCCATCCCGCAGCGTCATCCCCTCTTGCCGGATTGCCGATCCCTACCACAATGATCTCAGACATAAAGACGCTTGAGTTTTAGAAAATGAGCAGAACAGGAGATGCAGGGGTCGTAGTTCCGAATCGTCTGTTCGCATTTCCAGGTGAGCTCCTCATCGGACAAAGAGAGGTTGCGGCTGACAAAATCTTGCAAATCCTCTTCGATGCTCTTTTGATTTTGCGAGGTGGGAGGGACGATTCTGGCCTCTTTGATGAGTCCTTTGTCATCCAAGCGGTAGCGGTGGTATAACAAGCCGCGCGGCGCTTCGCTCGCGCCATATCCTATTGCAGCTCTCTTTTCTAAGGGAACGGAGGGCAGAGCTGTCTCCCATTCATACCGGTCGATGATGCGCAGCGCCTCATCGCAGGCGTAGAGCACTTCGAGCGCGCGAATGATGATGCTTCGAAAGGGATTGGAGCAGCGCTTTTCAAACCCAATGGAGTTGACCACCTCTTTGACAATCGGCGAAAGTTTGTCTTGATTGAGATTGTAGCGCGCCATCGGACCCACCAGATAGGAGCCCCGGTTTTTGATGACGGCATGCAGGGCCGTACTGTGAGGAACGTGCTGTTCTTCGAAATAGTTCTCAAATTCCTTTACGTCAATCTGCAATCCGGAGGTAGAGGCAATTTGCCCCTCCGCAATCGCGTACTCTTCGGGATGGGTCAGCGCCACACATTCATAGGCTCGTTCCAGGGCGGGGAACTCAAAGCCGTTGACCCATCTGACGATGTGCTCGGCGTCATCGCGCGCCTGTTTCAGGCTCTCTTTCAAAGCGACAAGACGACTCTTTTTCGGAAGATGGTAAAAGCCCCCCACCTTGACATTAATGGGATGGATCTCTCTTCCTCCTAAAAGTGAAATCAGCTCGTTGCCTGCCTTTTTTAGACGCAGGCCGCGTTTCACTATATCGGCATGGGATTTTGCCATTTGAATGACGTCTTGATATCCCAAAAAATCGGGGGCATGAAGCATCAAAACGTGCAGGGTGTGGCTCTCAATCCACTCGCCGCAGTACATGAGGCGGCGCAATTGCTTTAGATGGAAAGGCAGCTTTGCCTGCAAGCCATTTTCCATCGCATTCACAGAGCTGGTCTGATAAGCCACGGGGCAGATTCCACAGATGCGCGCCGTGATATCCGGGGCATCATAGAACTCCCTTCCACAGAGAAGCGCTTCAAAAAAACGGGGGGGTTCAAAGATTTTGAGCTGAACTTCTTCTACCTTATCTCCCTTTGTCTTAATGTACATGGCCCCCTCCCCTTCTACCCGGGCCAGATAATCGACATGGATCGTTCTCGACTCGATCCCTGCCTTGACTTTAATTTTTTTTCTGGAGGAGTTATCACTCATAATGTGTACTTGCCTTTCGAAAGGGTAGCGCTGCGCAATTGAAGGTGCGCAGGGCGCATTTGATCGCATGGGGTTCCATGTGAAATTTTTTCTCCCACCAACGGGTGAGCGGCAGAGGATTAGATGTCTCCTTGGGGCCAAAGCAGCCATAGCAGCCGCGCCGGTAGGAGGGGCAGAGGGCGCCGCATCCCGCTTGGGTGACAGGACCCAAACAGGGAATTCCGTACGCCACCGGCACGCATACATTGCCCGCTTCTTTACACTCTACACAGACGCTGCACGTAGGAACGTGGAGTTTTTTCCCAAGAAGGCAGCTGAGAATCACTTCTACTAATTGATGTCTGTTGATGGGGCATCCCTGCAATTCAAAATCTACCTTCACATGCTCGGAGATGGGGGTGGAGGTCTCTAGAGTGCTGATATACTCGGGATGAGCATACACGAGGGGAATGTAGTCGCTGACCTTAGCAAAATTGCGCAGGGCTTGAATCCCCCCCGCAGTGGCGCATGCTCCAATTGTGATCAACACCTTAGATTGCCGCCGCACCTCTTGGATGCGTTCCTTATCATGCGGGGTTGTCACGGATCCCTCTACAAGCGAGAGATCATAAGGACCCGCAACTAGTGCTTTCGAAGCTTCAGGAAAATTGGCGATCTCCACAGCTTCAGCAAGCGCGAGAAGTTCATCTTCGCAATCGAGCAAGGAGAGCTGGCAGCCGTCGCAAGAGGCAAATTTCCACACCGCTAATTTAGGACGCGCTTTTTCTCTTGGATCTTTTTGGCTCATTTACAGCTCCTTGATGGCAAGAAGAGACTTGACTTGCGGCAAAGTGAAGACGGGGCCGTCTTTACAGATAAAGACCGGGCCAAAGAGACAATGGCCGCAGCAGCCGACGGCACATTGCATATTCCTTTCCAAAGACAAGTAGATGTTACGCTCTTCCACCGGAAAGCGGCTTAATTCGATGAGAGCGGCTTTCATCATGATCTCAGGGCCGCAAACCAGGACTGTGGTCTTGCGGGGATTTGGGAGATGGTGAGGGATCAAAGAGGTCACCAACCCCACTTCCTCGCTCCAGTTCTCATCTGCATGATCTA
>MGME01000001.1:11571-12950 GCA_001796315.1 Chlamydiae bacterium RIFCSPLOWO2_12_FULL_49_12 | reverse complement strand
CTGCATGATCTACGGTGATTTTAAGTGGAAGTCCTCTCTCTTTCCATTCTTTAATGTCTTCTTTGAAGAGAAGATCATTAGGTGTTCTTGCTCCATAAAGAAAGGTCATTTTCTGAAGCGGTCTCGTTGCCATCAGGCTAAAGAGTGCAGGGCGAAGTGGAGCAAACCCAAGCCCCCCCGCCACAATTAAGACATCGTTCTCCTCTTCAGGGAGCGGCCAATTGTTGCCAAAGGGCCCCCTCACCCCGATGACATCTCCCGCTTTGAGCTTTTGCAATCCTTCGGTGACGTTGCCTACAGCGCGGATCGTATGAACCAATTCGTTTTTCTTGTCTGGATTTCCGCTAACGGAAATGGCCGCCTCTCCAAATCCAAAGAGGTAGAGCATGTTAAATTGACCGGGCAAAAAGGCAAACTCCCCTCCCCTCTCAGTTAAAGATAAGACAATGGTAAAGATATCCGCTGTCTCCTGCTTGATGGATTTGATGGGATAAACCTTAGGAGGATGCATGATCCGCTTCCATCTGTAATTTATTTAACTCTTCCGTCACATCGATGCCCACCGGACACCAGGTAATGCAGCGGCCGCAACCCACACAACCGGAGAGGCCAAATTGGTCCCACCACGTTCCAAATTTGTGTGTGAGCCACTGCCTGTAGCGCGCTCTTGGAGAAAAACGGACAGAGCCGCCGTGAACATAGGAATGGGAGAGATTAAAACAAGATTCCCAGCTCTGCACATGGTCTGCTTGAGCGCCATCCAAACTCACCCTCTCTTCCGCCTGCGAGCAAAAACAGGTCGGACAGGCAAGGGTGCAATTTGTGCAATTAATGCACCGTTGCGCCACGCTATCCCAGGATTTGTATAGCCAGCTTTTTTTAAGCATTTCAGGAACGCGGGAGTTATCTACCTGCCGCACCATCTCTTCTTTGTTCTTCTCCACTAAACTCCTGGCCCACTCAGACTCGGCATGACTTGCCGCGGGAAGAGAGAGCGCCTCTAGAAGAGCCTCTCCTAAAGAAGAGCCCGGGCGGATGATGAAAAAGTGGTCTTTTCCCTCTGCAACTTCCGTCAAAGCCAAGTCATAGCCCTCTTTCGCATCGGGTCCGGAACCCATTGAAGCGCAAAAGCAACATCTGGAAGCTGAGGTGCAATCGAGGGCTACAATCAAGACGTTGTCTCTGCGCTGAAGATAGGATGGGTGCGCGCACAGCTCGCTTTTGAAGACTCTGTCCAAAACGTGAATGGCCTGAAGGTCACAGGCATGAACGCCAATAAAGGCCACCTTTTCCACATGGGAAAGAAGCGGCGGCTCGATCTCCATCCCCCCCTCCCGTTTTCTTGCCGACCACAACTTCTCGCAAGGTGGAAAGAGGGA
>MGME01000001.1:0-11560 GCA_001796315.1 Chlamydiae bacterium RIFCSPLOWO2_12_FULL_49_12 | reverse complement strand
TGCTGAAAATAAGCATGTTCCACTCCCCGCTTGATCCGATAATATCCGGGATCCTGTTCGTCAGTCCACCCGATCGGCAAATCTTTCGCCGAGTGAATCTCATCATAGAGGATGGCATCCTCTCGAAGAGTCGGACCCAATAATTTGTAGCCGCTCTCTTTGATCCGAAGCAGCAGCTGATCCCAGCGATCGACGGAAAGTAGATACTCTTTTATGCTCATACTCTACCTTATTTACTTAGCTCTTAAGGAAATCCGTGTAAAGCTTTTTTTTGCCTTTTGAATTAAGAGGTCAAAAACTACCGGATGAAGACCAACAATCTCTACTAAAAAAAAAGAGAGGTTATGTAAACTCCTTTCAGTTATTTGGCAAGAGGAGAAGCCTAAGATGAAACTGTATCAGCCAAGACATCCCATAGATATTCAAATAGAGCTTTCGATGGAAGGATCGAGCCGGCAATTAACTGCCTTCTACAGGGGGGATGCAAAGATCGATCCTAGAAATGTCGCTGTGATCACTTTTGATGATCATAGAAACAGAATGAATTCCTTAGGGCATGCTATGCTGTCAGCAGCTTGCTTTGTGGCGCCGATCTTCGTTGCTCTAGCTACGATGGGAGCAATCATTTACGACGGTGCAACGCCGGCCCTTCCGATAGCGTCCACTCTGATCGTGAGCATTCCCCTTTGCTGTGCTGCCAGTTGTTTTTATTCAAGAGCGCGTAGTCAGTTTTTGGAAGCAAGACAACACGCCGTCATGCAACTGCACATCCAAGCGGATGCAGAGATCGACTCGCGCATTCATCGTCTGACTTCAAATGCGGCAAGGACACAGACTGACTTGCACCTTTCTTCCTTCGCACCTCTCCCAAGGGAAGATGCCGCAGGAAAGCTACCCGATGAAAAAACTCCTTTATGCCGAAACGGTATAACACGAGCCATACAGGTGTAAACAGATGACTCTCTCTAAAATAAAACACCCCATTGACATTCTGGAAACCTTTTCTCCATCTGAATGCAGCTTGCAATTAACGGCCTCATACAGAGGAGCGCAATCCATCGATCCCAGAAAGGTTGCCGTAGTGGTGATAGAAAAGGAGCGCGGAAGTTTCGTGGCGGACCTTGCCTGTTGCACGGCCTTTGTAGCCATTCCTATTTTCATCTTTATTGTCTGCTACAGCAGCAATAAGCAGTGGTACGAGGAGTGGCAGAACGGGTCGTCCAATGGGCCCTACATTGGAGACTGTTTGGGTTTTGTGCTCTTTCTATCTCTGATGGCGAGCCCCTTTTATTGCTGTTTTGCTAAATGCGTACGTTCTAAACGGGAACGTGAGTTTGCGCTAGCAAAGGAGGGCGCTGTCGCTGAGCTCCACAGGCTTGCGAACGCAGAGATCGACTGGCGGATTTCTCGGATCTCTCAAGGAGCAATGGCTTCAGCAGCGGAGCCGGCGCTCCTTGAATCCACTTCGAATGAAGCGGCTGCGCACTACGTCAGTTTGGATTCCAATCGCCGGATGGGCGTTCACAGTCCTGACGAAACCACTCCTCTGACAGGGTCTATTCAGGTGTAAAGGATTTGTTTTTGCAAAAGATGTAGATTTTTGGGACTGAGTCACATGAAATTACAAGACTAGCGCCAAAAAGATAATTTTTCGGGGTTCAAATTAAAATCTTTCAATATGAACGATGCAGGAACTCTCTTTTACCAATTCACAGGTTTTACAGCCTGGCGCCTAGCCGTAGGAGTTCCGCTGGATGGAATTACTAAGCGTGAAATTCTTGAAAACAAAACAACGCTCTCAATTCTACGCGCTACACCTTTCCGTGAGCTGGGTCGTGGATTTCAACCCAACGCTTTTAAGTATTTAACGTCATCGTATTTACAACTCGGATCGACATGGGTTGCCTCACGTATCACCCCAACCGAGCTGCCGCCGGTAGTTCGTGGTGTTATGTTTGGGATCTTCACAAGCTCCATGGAAGCAAGCGTAAAAAATGTTTTCAACGTTCTTGTCACACGCTTTATTCAAGGCGAGGGCTGGAGTATGGTATGGAAAGAAGGTCCTGCACTCTTAACCAAAGGCCTCTTCCCTGCCCTTCTTCACCGCGGGTTTAGTAGCGCATTATATTTTGGCCTCTATGAGCCTTTGCATAAAAAATATCCTCAGCATACATTTGCCGTTGGCTTTGAGGTTGGAATAACACAAGTTGTCATCACATCGCCTTTTTACCAAGCAGCCGTCTTACAACAAGCCAAACCGACAGTGCCTCCACTTCCTGAATCTCTCAACGAACTTTTTAAGCGTATTTTTAAAAAAGGTCTTGCAATACGAGGCATTGCTCCACGGCTAGTTCACTCTGCACTGACATCAGGGCCGCTCATGTATTTGCTTGAAAAACACCAGCTCATCCATCGATGAAACTCTCATTCGATCCTTGAAGGGGAAAACGTTATCATCGATGAAAGCCCCGTCAAGCTGCGTACAATAATGTCGAGTTATACCGCCCTCTGTTGAAAAGTAAAGATTTGGGCGGCGCCAAAGCCTCGGGATTTGACGATCGCAAGTCGATCCATATTTCTAATATTGACCGACTTGCGATCGTCAAACCGCGAGAGCTTTCGCGCTAGCCCAAATCTTTACTTTTCAACAGAGGGAGGTATACACTATCTTCTTCCCGATATTTTAGCTGGCAAATATCCAAAAAAACCTTTACATCTTGATCTTGGAAGACAACCGCAAGTCAAGGCGTTGTGAAGCGGTCTGAGATTAAAAAGAGCGTTGAGGATCTCCTCTTTAAGCGCGTCTGGAGGGTACGCGAAAACTCCAATCAGCGCTTTTCCCATTCGGCTCTTTCGTGGAGGCTATCGGGAGATCTCATGAGTGAGTTTGTGCTCAATGAGATCTACCCCAAACGGATTGCACGGGCGCATCGCCAAGGCGATCTTCACATCCATAACCTCTACATGGGACTTGCCGGCTACTGTTGCGGCTGGAGCCTTTCCGATATCCTTTTAAAAGGGGTGGGCATTCCCGGCCAGGTATGCTGTCGTCCCCCCAAACACTTTTCTTCAGCCTTAAATCAGATCGCCAATTTCTTTGGAGCGGTCTCCAATGAGTGGTCGGGTGCGCAGGCCTTAAACTCCTTTGACGTACTTTTAGCCCCCTTCATTCGCGAGGACTCTCTCTCCTATAAGGAGGTTAAGCAGTTCTTGCAAGGCTTTATCTCCACATTGAACCTGCCGACCCGCTGGGGAGGACAGACTCCCTTTACCAACATCACTTTCGATTTATGCGTCCCGGATGATCTTAAGGACCGCCCCGTTTTGATCGGAGGAGAGCTTCAAAAGGAGACGTACGGCGCCTATCTAAAAGAGATCGAGATGCTCAACTCTGCCTTTATGGAAATCATGATCGCGGGAAATGCAGAAGAGAGAGTCTTTACCTTTCCGATTCCTACTTACAACATCACTGAAGAATTTGAGTGGACAAGCCCGATGGCGGATCTGCTCTTTGAAATGACGGCAAAATATGGAATCCCTTATTTCCAAAATTTCATCCATTCCGACCTCGACCCCCATGCCATCCGCGCTCTTTGCTGCCACTTGCGCTTGGAATTGGATCAGCTCAAGTACCGCCGCATGGGATTCTTCGGATATGGCGATCATACGGGCTCTTTGGGAGTGGTCACACTCAATCTTCCCCGTATCGGCTATGTTGCCAAAAGCGAAAAGGAGTTTTTCAAAAGAGCGGCAGATGCCATGGACCTTGCAAAAGAAGCGCTGGAGGTGAAACGAAAGGATTTGGAAAAACGGGTCAAGATGGGTCTCTTTCCTTTCACGGCGCGCTATTTGGACTCCTTTCGCTGCCATTTTTCCACGATAGGCCATATCGGCTGCCATGAGGCCTCGCTCAATTTGCTTCATCAGGGAATCGAAACGCCGAAGGGAAGGGATTTTGCCGTCCGCCTGCTTTATTTTATGAGAGAGAGGATCAAAACCTATCAGATTAAGACCAAAAATCTCTTCAATCTGGAGGCGACCCCTGCAGAGTCCTGCGGCTTTAGGTTCGCTCTTTTAGATAAAGAGCGCTACCCTGCTATCCACACCTCCGGACATAAGGAACCCTATTACACCAATTCCACCCTTTTGCCGGTGGGTTTTACAGAGGATCCCTTCGAAGCCCTCGAACACCAAGAAAAGCTTCAGCCTCTTTATACAGGAGGAACGGTCTTTCACGCCTTTTTACAAGAGAGGCTCACGAAAGATCAGGCAAGACGTCTCGTGAAGCGCGTGCTGGAACAGTATAACATCCCCTATCTCACCTTAACCCCCACCTTCTCGATCTGCTCAACGCATGGCTATCTCAACGGAGAACAAAGACGCTGTCCCCAATGCCGCGCGCAAACGGAGGTCTATTCCCGCATCGTCGGCTATCTCACCCCCATCAATCGGTGGAACAGGGGGAAGCAAGAAGAGTATCGAGAAAGGAAAGAGTATCAACCAAAAAAGAGTCTGATGCCGCTCAAAAAAGGAAAGTCCCAGGAGGTCATCCACGCCAATATTCGAGAACTGATGGCTTCCGGCTATGGTCAAAAACAGGCCGTCGCCATCGCTCTCACGCAGGCGCGGGGTGGAAAGAGGCGTTCGGTCCAGAAAAAAAAGAAAAAAAGGTAAGCTCCGGCTAATCTTTTAAATTCCCTGCTTGGCAAAGCGGCTTGAGCGATCAAGGCCGCCGAAGCGACTTTCACTTCCATAAGAAAAAGGTCTATTCTGAGGCCCTCCTCCAAAGACATCTTCGGAAGTTTGTCTTGAGAAAAGCGCGTTTACCCTTTGGAAAAGCTCCCGATTTTCCAAAGAGAGTTGGGTAATCTTTTCCTCTTTTTTGTTGAACGTCCAATAGCTCCAACCGAAAATCAGTGCAGCGACTGAGACAACAGTTCCAATGAACATCAAAACGGGAAGATCGAAAAGGGCGCCTGCAGTCAGAGTTGCGCCTCCTATGCTAAAGGTAACGATTGACCAGAAATAGTTCCTACTATAGCTTGCCTCTCGTTGATCGATCATGCATTGAACGGCGATCAGACTCTTTAGGTCCACGCAGGTTTCATCCTGTTTTCCAATGCTTTTTTTCAAAGCCTCCGTTTGGGTAAGCTGTTGCGCGGGTTTACAGAAGTCTTCATTCCTTGCGACAAGATACCCCATTCCTATGGCAGTGACGGCGGCTCCCGCCAGCGCGGCAAAGACGCACAATCCTTTGTTGCTCTTTTCAACGCTCTCTTGAGGGGCGGGCCGTTCTATCGGCGCATTGTGGACATGAATGGCGGTTACGCGGTTTGAAGGCAGGCTGCTAAGCCTCAAGCCATCCAAAAAAGTGAGGCCTGTTGGAGGGGGTCTGCTCGTTTCTCTCTCGCGTTGCTCATTCTGATGCAGAGTGTAGGGAGGAGGCGCACCGAAATCTTCAGGTGCGGTTGGCTGAAAACGAGAGTTTTGTGCAGACGGATTTTCTTCATAATAATGTGCGATACGATCCAACCAGGGTCTTATTTGCCTTTGAAGCTCAATTGATAGAGTCATTTTTTTTACCTCATGATAAAAATGCTAAAAAAAAAGATCACTAATCCGAGAGGATCTTGGTGATGCGGGTGATTTGAAAGTGCCGCTCCTCATTAGGATGGTTTAACTCCTGCCAGTCGGAGGAGTTTTTGCCTTCTGTTTCGGAATAGGCCTCGATGGTGTGAGACTTGGGAGAAAAGGAGTGCATCTTAAGCCGCTGCAATTCTCTTTTTGCAAGAAAAAACTCCTTAAGCCGCCAGCCCCGGACTCTCTTTTGAGCCAATGTGCCTTGAGCCGGGAGACTTTCTTCAATGAGGCTTTCCCAGGCGGCCCCCTCTTTGGAGGGACGGGAAGGGTTCATCCCCTTTTTGCCCTTTGAGCCTGTGAGTCGGGAAGGAAGAAAACTAAAGTTTTTCATGAGAGTGGAGGTCTGAATGGGTTTTAAAAATAAAAACCGGTGCGAAGAGAGGAGTTCCTTGAGCTGATGGGAAGACAAGGAAAGGCTCTTTCCAGGCAGCCATCTTCTGGTCTCAGAAAAAAAATCTTTAACGAGCTTCGTTTCCCGTCTGTAGCAGGGGCTCTCTTTCAAAGGTTCTTGCATAGGGTTATTTCTACGTTCAGGAAGGGAAATAAGTTTAACAGAACCTTAATATTAAAAGAAAACATTTAAATGCTCTCAATAAGCTCTCTTTTGAGAAGCAGACGCACAGAGAGAATCCAAAAGAAAAAGAGGAGGATGAGGCATGAGGTCACAAAAGAGCCTAGGTGTGCGGGGTATAAGAGCTGGAAGCAAAGGATGAGAGCGGCTGCAATTCCCTTCGAAGAGCGATAGGCAAAAAGATCGATGATAGACTTTGCATGAAATTTTTCCTCAGTTGTTAAGGGAATGTAGAGCATCTCTTTGACGATGGAAAAGAGGGAAAAATCGAAGGCTTTGATGGTAATAAAAGAGAGAGTAATCATCCCCAGGAGAGGAAAAAAGAGGAAGGCGATCGCATTATTTAATAGAAACAGGGGAATAAGAAGATGCGTCCTTCGAAGACCCAACCAGGAAAGGAGCAGAAATCCCCCGCCGGTCTGGATGAGAAAAGAGAGGGTATTCACCAGGGTCATAACCCTTCCGGTAAACTCTGTGCGCAGATCTTTTTGAAAAATGGTTTTTTCCAGGTAAGAATTAAATTGAAAATCGATCAGCGAAGAGGATGTCTGCATGAAAAGGACGATAAAGAGGATAAAGAGAAGAAGCTTGGAGG
The DNA here is from genome assembly GCA_001796315.1 of Chlamydiae bacterium RIFCSPLOWO2_12_FULL_49_12. Lineage (GTDB taxonomy): Bacteria > Chlamydiota > Chlamydiia > Chlamydiales > Rhabdochlamydiaceae > 2-02-FULL-49-12. Next base: position 4,754 of record MGME01000001.1, on the reverse strand, counting down.
ATGCAATCTGCTTGAAGCCCTCCTTCACTCCCCCTTTTTTGGTCGGGGGAAGGAGAGGATCGATTCCGGAATGTGTAAGGGCGCTCCTGTAAAAGAAAAAAAGCAAGAGCGCGCAGGGCAAGGAAAAGAGAAGCAGGGTCTCTGATCCCATCTTGAAGGCAAAAAAACCCGGGATGAGACTGCCAAAGATCCCTCCTAAAGCGCCCACGGCAAAAAAGAGGCCATAGAGATATTGGGCCCTTTGGAAGGAGACGGTTGCGTGAATCATCGCCCAGAGCTGCTGGAAGAGAAGCATGACATAGAGTTCTTTGAAGATGTAGTAAAAAAAGGGGTAAGGGCCCTCTTTTGAAAGGAGAAAGAAGGCTGCCCCATTTCCCAGGGCGATGAGAAACAGCATTCCGCCCAAAAGATAAAGACAGCTGTATCGGGGAAGCAGACGGTTGTAGAGCTCCAGTAAGAGAAAATTACAGGGAATCATGGCGAGCCAGGCGTAGGCAAAGTAGGACGAGCCGTAAGCAGTGATAAAAAGAGCGTTGCTGACGGGACGCACCAGGGCATAGTCGGCGCAGATGCAAAAGCCGCACAACATGCTGGAGAGAATAAAGATCCTCTCTCGCCGGCTAAACGTGGCAAGCTCTTTTTTTAAAAGGCGGATTTTTCCCAATATCATAGGAAGAAGAATACCATTTTTCTTCTTCCCTTGCGATGGAAAAGCATCATTTTATTTGGAGCTCAAGCTCTGGAGAGAGGAAGAGCCAGCCGCAGGGTCCGGGAGGAATGATCAGCTCCGAGAGGGTGTGCCCCGGAACGCTCTTTCCTGTTTTGAGAAGAACAGGAAACTGAAGTCCCATCTTTTCGGGTCTCTCTTTGGAAAGTTCCCAGGAGATCTTTTCCGGAGGAATGCCTTTCTCTTCTTGGAGGGCGATGAGCCTCTTCTCTGAGATATCGGCCGTCAAGGGAAGGGCCTGAAATCTGCGTTGACGCAAAAAAAGAGGCAAGGCGTCCTCATGACCCGGATGAGAGGAGTCTTTGGCTGCACGATTGATCTCTGTCATGACCTCGTTATCGGTAAAAAAGAGGTAGTGGTCGAGATCTTTTTGAAAATCGCTCATTTGATAGATTCGCTTCATAAAGCGAGATAGATGAAAGACGTACGCCTTCACTGTGGGGTACTCATAGAGTCTTCGGAACATGAAGCGCCTTGCCAGAAGAAGCGCTTCGCAAGACTCGAGTCCATTCTCTTCTACACCCAGGACAGAGCGGCCTTTTTCATCCTGAAGAAGGACGAGCATTTCGATGAGTTGATGGTAATCAAAGACTCCATAGGAAAGGCCGGTATATTTTGCATCCCGAATCAGGTAATCGATGCGGTCGCAGCCGAAAAAGTCTCCGGTGATGATCTCGCTTAAGACCCGCTCCCAGTCGGAAAAAACAAGACTCCCCTCCCCTAACTCCTTTATTTTCTTTTCTCCTAAAGAGAGCTTGATCGCTGATCCTATCGGATCGCGTGAAGGAAAGGCGGACTGCAGCTCTTTCCAAAGAGGAGCTAAGAGGGAGCTCTTTACGACTTTAAGACTCCACTCTTCATGGCCGCTCTCTTTCAAAAGAGCTTTTTCGGCGGCGTGAGAAAAGGGAAGATGGCCCACATCGTGAACAAGGGCGGCAAGGCGCAGGATTTGACGCCAATAAGCAAGATCTTCGGCCGTTTGAAAGAGAGGCTCTCGCTTTGCTAATTTATCAAAGATCTCCGTCGCCAGCCCCATCACTCCCAAGGAGTGTTCAAAGCGGGTATGGACAGCTCCGGGATAGACAAGATAGGCAACTCCTAGCTGCTTGATGTAATGAAGCCTTTGGAAGGCGAAGGAGTCGATGAGAAAGGCCTCCCAGTCATTAAAGTGGATGAAGCCATGAATAGAGTCATAAATTTTTTTTTGAGCCTTCATTCCTTCTCCGGGGAAAGTCCAATCCTTAAGGACCGGGTATTTCAAAATGCAGCCTTGCGGGCCTTGAAGGCCCGCTTTCATGGATGGGATCGCGGACCGCTTTCGACAAGATAGTGGCAAGAGACTTCAATAAACTCCGCCTTTCTTTGCAGCTCCTTGATATTGCGGGCGCCTCCGTAGGTCAGTCCGCTTCTCAGGCCTCCCAAGAGATCGGCTAAAACCTCTTCCACAGAACCTGCCACGGGGCCCCAAAAATCAACACCTTCCGCAACGGTCTTCTCTTTCAGCCCCCCGTAATATTCATTTTGAAAATCTACGCTGGCTTGACCGCGATATTTTGCCTCCAGGCGTGTGGGAGAGCTTTCCGAGGCGCGCTTTTGAGCGGCGCTCTCTTTGGTAAAGGCAAAGAGCTTGCCGCTCATCACGCTGCTTGCGCCCGCTGCAAGCGCCAAGACAAGCTCACGGCTCGACTTGATCCCCCCATCGGCAATGAGCGGGACGCGCAGCTTTTCTGCAATCTGGGCGCAATCATAGATGGCGCTAAATTGGGGCACTCCAAATCCCGTCACCATGCGGGTGGTGCAGATGGCCCCCGGACCGATTCCTACCTTGACGGCATCCGCTCCGGCATTGACAAGGTCGTGGTAAGCCATAGCGGTGCAGACGTTTCCCGCAATCACATCCTTGCCGGGATGGCTTTTTTTCAGCTCTCCAATGAAGCGGAACATGCGGTCCGAATGGCCATGCGCCACATCGATGCATACTCCCGCTGCTCCTAAATCCAGAAGCTTTCGAGTCTCGTCCAGTTTGTGAATGCCGCAGGAGATAAAGGTGTTTTCTTGATATTTTTTCACCCATTGACACTGGGTCTCAAAATCCATGAAACGGTGAAAAATGGGAACGGAGCCTTTCTGAATCAAGATATCCGCCAGCTCTTCTCCGATCACGCTGTCCATATTGGCAGCAAGAAGCGGGATGCCCATCTTCCGCTTTTTCGTCAGCCACGTCTCTAAAAGCGGCTCGGTGCGCGACGGGACGTTGTTGAATTGAGGCACAAGGGAGATGTCGTCAAAGGTATAAGTCTTTCTCATAGGGCTATCTTAGACTAGGCTTGATAGTCAAAACAGTAATTGATGCTCGCTTTTTTTGGTATCCTCGACTTTGTGCAATTTGCGACATCCGAATTTCTAGGAGGCGGCTACCAGGCGGGAATGAATTCCCTGGGAGCCGCTCTCCCGAAAGGCGACCTCGCAAATTGTACAAAGTCGAGATTCTGCTCATAGCTAAAAAGAAACAATTGAAACGATATGCTTGACACTGGATTTAAATTAGGCCAAACGTGTATTAGCTAATACCTAGCCAGAGCGAGATTTTCCCGAAGCAAATGTCGTACGGACGGCGCGGGATAAAACCTGTGTTTCTAGAGACTCGTCTTGCGATAAATTGTTATGGCAAAACTTGTGTTAGCAAGTGTTAGTTGGCAACGGACCTGGAATGAGCCTCGAGAGGTGCGCGTGATCCCCGACCGGAATCCCCTGGCTTTAACAATGGGAAGGCTCAAAAGAAAACTTCCGTTTCTTGTGTGCTTCGCTCTTTTTCCGTTGTGTTGTTTCGCAGGAAAAAGAGTTGAGCTCGCAGTAGATTGGCTGCCCAGCCCTCCAGATCAGTCGATCTTTGATGCGCAGTCCGGTTCCGGTTCTTCTCTGTTTTGCTCCGTCAAGAAGAAGGTATTGGCAAGAGGGTGGCAGATTGAAAGTGTCGATCTCGCCAAATACAAAAATGATCTTAGACGTTCAAAAAAGAAAAAATGGTGGGAGAGGATCAAAGACCAGTTAGGATTTAGCCGCCCTTTGGATAGAAAAGTGTCTTACCTTGTTTTGTGGGGATTAAAGAATGCATGCAGGAAATATGATTTTTCCAAACTCCCTAAAGAAAAACTCGTTCTTTTTATGTGGGAGCCGTCCACGGTAGAACCTTATCTTTATCAAAAAGAGCTACACCATCATTTTTCCAAGATCTTTACGTGGGATGACGATTTGGTAGACAACAAGAGGTACTTTAAGTTTTATTATCCGGTTCTTCTAAAGATGAGGGAAGATATCCCTGATTTTGAAAGCAGGAAGCTGTGCACTCTTGTTTCTTCTAACCTTCATAGCAAGCATCCGCATGAGCTCTATTCTAAAAGAAAAGAGAGCATTCAGTTTTTTGAGAACTTGGGAGGGGATGAATTTGACTTTTATGGAATGAATTGGGAAGGATGCGGATATAAAAATTATCGAGGCTCTATCAAGGATAAGGGAGCTGTATTAAAAAACTACCGTTTTGCGATCTGTTACGAAAATCTCAAAGAGGTCAAAGGCTATATTACAGAAAAGATTTTCGACTGTTTTTCCTGCGGAGTTGTCCCTGTATATTGGGGAGCAAGTAATATTGAGGACTATATTCCTCCAGACTGCTTTATCGATCGCAGAAAGTTTTCAAGCAATGAAGAGGTCTATCGTTATCTCAAAAATATCTCTCGTGAGGAATTCGAACGCTACCTTGAGCAGATCCGGGCCTTTTTGCTTTCAGAAAAAGCGCAACTCTTTTCTCAGGAGAATTTTTTGAAAACATTTGAATTTTCCATTCGTTGTCCACACAAAGAATTCCTTTTCGGATGCCTTCCGTCTGGACTATCGGCCCAAAGATTGAACCTGCTTCTTTAGTAAACTATGCAAGGCTGCTCATGGACAAGGGTCATGAAGGCATGCAAGATACAGTCACAGGAATTATTCAAGGAGAGACACGTGTGTTGACAGCGCAAATGGACTT